>JANYAB010000147.1 GCA_025355225.1 Bacteroidota bacterium | reverse complement strand
CAGCCGGTATCATAATGGATCACATCTGCCGGGACTTCATTTGCACGTAACTCGGCGGCAACATCACGCCCTTCTTTTTCCGAGGTATAAGTGATTCGGCTCATCCATAAACCGAAGGACCACAGCGGTGGCATAGATGCTTTGCCAGTTAAATTGGTGTATTCATTCAATATGTCTTTGGGCTCTCCTAAGAAAACAAACAAATCGGCTTCATCGTCGCCAATCATCATAGAGTTAACGCCGCTAAAGTACTTGCCGAAATCGCAAGTGATGGGGGTCGAAGTATGCATAAATACGCCATATCCCCTGCTGCTCATGTAAAAGGGGATGGGTTTATACATGGTCTCATTTTGCACGCCGTTGGCATCATCGGCCCACAAAACAACCTTCGCTCCGCGCTTATTAAATTGGGTAAATGACTCGCCGCAGCCAAATATTTTTTCACCGGGCGACAGGGAAAACGACGCGCACATGCTCCTCGAATAATCAGTCGCACGCCTTACAAAAGAAAATGGCATCACAGGCGTAAAAGTAGAATCTGCATTATCCTGGTGATGGATGGTTTTTGTCAATAATTTGCCTGAAGCATCGCGTATCTCTACATGCCAGGGGTGGATTAATACGGTAACCGAGCCAAATTCGCTGGTGTAACGGTAACCGCCATCCACCTTGCTGTATTTCCATGATTTTGTATCGACAGGCGCTTTGCCGCCTACCAGCATCAGTGATTCCTGGTTGGGGTTTGCCTGGAAACCCGAGCTTGCCCGGATGCGCACGGTGCGGGGTGATACAAACTGCAGCGAAAACGCCAGTTCGGGCGAAGCCGCATATTCCGTTGTAGGGAATTCGTTTGGTTGCACTGGCTTTAATATCCCCAGCATATTATTAAATGCCAGGCGGGTAAAATACTGGTAACGCTTATAAGTGATGAGGCCCGAAGCAGTTGCCGGGTCGAATTTTGAAAGGCTATCAGCAAGGTAATACGTATTGCTGAAATCCCTGAAATCGGTGCTGATATCAATTGGAACATTCAGCACTTTCATATCCTGCAGTTGGGCAAAAGTTTTATTGCTTACTGTCAATAATACAGTAATTAATAAGAGCAATAGGGTTTTCCGGAGTGAATTGGTTTGCGGCATTATTTTAAGGAGGTTGAAATTGGTTGTGATGCTAAAAATAGCATTTTTTTGGATAGAGTAAATAATCTTTGGTATTTAAAGTTGACGGTATTTTATTTTATTAAGGTGTGGTCGGCATTTGGAAATAAGTCACCACAGCGACAATTGTGAAGTAAGGTAATAACAATGCAAGTTACTAAAAATATTAGTAAAAAGCAAATTAATATTGAAAATTATTGGATTATTTATTAGTTCGCAATTCATTGCCCTGCGCTTTAGCGCAGGGGTAAAGACTACTCTGCTTTCTGGCTTTAGCCTAAATAATCGCTTTATTATTGTGCGGCTAAAGCCGGTAATAGTGGTATTTAAACCCCGGCCTGAAGGCCGGGGCCATGAGAAATTCGGGTAAAATATTATTGGCGAACTAAATATATAATCCTATAAATTTATTGCTAACCAATCTGCCAATTTCTGTCTTTTCCACTTTCCTGTTAAATAAGTATCTTCACACCCGAAATCGCATACTAAAAATGAAATTATTAGAAGGAAAAACCGCACTGATCACCGGTGCTTCAAAAGGCATAGGCCGTAAAATAGCAGAGAAGTTTGCCGAGCATGGCGCCAATGTGGCTTTCACTTATTTATCGTCTGTTGAAAAAGGACTTGCTTTGGAACAGGAACTGCAAAGCTTTGGCACCAAGGTAAAAGGCTACCGCTCTGACGCTTCCAAATTTGATGAAGCTGAAAAGCTTGTTAATGATATTGTGGCTGATTTTGGCACCCTGCAAATTGTGGTAAACAATGCCGGTATTACCAAAGATGGCTTGCTGATGCGCATGACCGAAGAGAGCTGGGATGAAGTGCTGGATGTAAATTTGAAATCGATTTTCAATATCACCAAAGCGGCATCAAAAATTATGATGAAAAACCGCTACGGTGTGTTTATCAATATGAGTTCGGTAGTAGGCGTGCAGGGCAATGCCGGGCAGGCCAATTATGCGGCATCAAAAGCGGGTATTATTGGATTTTCCAAATCAATAGCCAAAGAATTAGGTTCGCGTAACATACGTACCAATGTAGTTGCCCCTGGATTCATCAAAACCGAAATGACAGAGGTGCTCGATCCCAAAGTGGTGGAAGGCTGGGCTGCGGCCATCCCGCTTAAACGCGGCGGCGAAAC
>JANYAB010000540.1 GCA_025355225.1 Bacteroidota bacterium | reverse complement strand
AGTTACCAAAATCAATTCCGAAGCTGGTATTATCCGCTAGATTTGAAGGCTGTAATTCCGGATCCAAACCGTCATACTTTGTTATTGTAAACAGGTTGTTTGCCAATACAAAGATTCTGAATTTGGCGATACCGATATGTTTCAGTTCCTCCGAAGGAACGCTGTAACCGATCTGCAAAGATTTCAACCTAAGGAATGATCCGTTTTCAATATAATAGGAACTGAATGCTGCGGTATTACCCAGGTTAGCCTGTCTTGTTAAAACAGGTATGGTCGCGTGGCTGTTATCAGCGCCTGGTTTCCATGAGTTGGTAATGATATCAGCGCTTACGTTGCCATCAAAAACCTGTGGAAAATCAACCCAGTATTTCACATAGTTTACTATCTTATTACCATAAACTCCATAAAAGAATGCGTTCAAATCGAAATTTTTGTAATTGGCCTGTAGATTAAAGCCACCGGTAAATTTAGGATTAGGATTGCCTATGAACGTTCTGTCATTAGCGTCTATCTTTCCGTCACCATTGACGTCACGATATTTGATCAAACCTGGCTTGGCACCAGCATAACCTGCTGAACCTGCCACATCAGCAGCGGATTGATACAAACCTATTTGCTGGTATCCAAAAAACTCACCTACAGGTTGGCCTGGCTGCAGTCTCACAAAATTCTGCAGGCGGGTTGAACCAGCGCTGTTCAAATCCTCATAAGCAGTACCCGGGGCCAAAGCATTTACTAAGTTACTGTAGTGGGATAAGTTAAGGCTTAAGTTGTACTTAAAGTCGCTTACATTGCCATGGTAGGTAACATTAAAATCGATACCTGTATTCTGCAAATTTCCAGCGTTTTTGTAGGGCTGTGATGCATCATTAGCTATGGCAAGCGCTGAACTCTTGAACAATAATCCTGTTACCGTTTTTTTGTAAAAATCTAAGGTGAAGTCGATCTTGTTATTAAGTATTGTAGCGTCGACACCGATATTCGATTCTTTATTGGTTTCCCAGGTAGTACTTAGATTACCGATCTGGCTTTTATAGGTACCCAATACCGAGGAGGTACTTGTTCCGTTTATATCATAAAATGAATTACCCGCAACCGAATTGTACAAATTGTATGCATTATAAGGCTGGAGGCTCACACCGTTTAATGATCCTAACGTACCGTAACCGGCACGTATTTTCACATCATTTATCCAGGTTACACTTTTCAAAAAGTCTTCTTTTGAAATTCTCCAGCCGATAGTTCCTGACGGGAATGTTCCGTATTGGTGACTGGGAGAAAAAAATGAAGAACCATCACGCCTTACGTTGCCGGTAAATAAATATTTATCATTAAATTGATATTCTACCCTTGCAAAGTAGGAAAGAATTGTATTTGAATACGTAGCATTATTGTTGGTATTTTGTTGTGTGCTTGGCGAACCCGTGTCTAAGTCAACAAAGTTTGGATCTACGGATATCAGATAGTTACCTCTGCTGGCTGCCAATTGCCTGCCATACTTGGTAATGGCTTCAGAGCCTAACAAAACCTTAACGTTATGCTTACCAAAAATCTGGTTATAGGTTAAGTAATTACCCCAGGTGTAAGCGCTATTATAGCCGGCGCCTTCAGTGTATGAATTACCTTTGGTATTACCTTCGGCATTTTCATAAGGATCAGGGTTGAAATTATGATAATAGTAATTATCAATAGCACCACCAAAACTCATTCGGTAGTTGAAGTGCTTAAGGAAATCTACTTCACCAAACACATTGCCGGTCATTTGCCAGTCGTTATTAACACTATTATTTGCAAAGCGCGAAGCGACGGCATACGGGTTTGATGCATTACTTAAGCCAGGTGCGCGGGTACCTGCAAAATTACCTGCAATATCATAAACAGGAATAATAGGGGGCTCGCGATAAGTCTGGGAAATAATATTACCTTCATTCTGGTTGCCACCAGTAGGGTTTTGCTTATAAAACATATACGCATTTTCGCCTATGCGAATATGATCTGCAATGTTAAAATTGGTATTCGCACGCAAAGAATACCGTTTTTCATATTGTGAGAGCAAAGTACCCCCCTGGTTTAAATAACCCAATGACATTAAGTAGGCAGATTTATCGTTACCGCCGCTCGCAGTTATGTTATGCTGCTGAATAGGCGCTGGCTTAAACACCTCGTGAAACCAATCGGTGCCTACTTTATTTGCTGCTGTTACCTGGTTACCGACACCTGTAAGCGGGTTCAGCGTGTAAGAGGCAAGCGTTGTACCCGGGTCACCTGTATGGGCGCCTGCCGGAGAGATAAAATCAGGAATGGTATAGGTTCCGGTTCCATTAGGGTCAAATTGCAGGTTTTTGTTTCCTGGACCAGTTAGGCCGTCATTAAAGTGAGACAGGTACTCCGCCTGCATATAGGTTTGGGTACCGGCCACCTTAAAGCCGTCGGCCAATGGTCTTTGTGTACCATACGATCCATCGTAGGTAATTGTGGCTTTACCCTGTTTCCCTTTTTTCGTGGTAACTACCACTACACCTTCCGCAGCACGTATACCATATATAGCACCCGAGCCGGCATCTTTTAATACCTGGATCGATTCAATGTCGTTAACATTAATATTATCCAAATTTCCCTCTACACCGTCAATTATAACCAGGGGACTGGTACTGAAGATGGACCCGATACCACGGATGTTGATAGAGGTTGCCGCGCCGGGCATCCCGGAGTTAGTTACGGTAACACCTGATGCCTGGCCCTGTAATAATGAAGTTGCGTTACCTGAAACAACTGTTTTCATACTGGTAACATCAACAATGGCTACAGCGCCGGTTATGTCTTTTTTCCGCTGGGACGTGTAACCGGTTACTACCACTTCATTTAAGGTACTGGCATTTACAGTTAGTGTAATCGTACCTAATGACGGCCCCGTTACCGGAACTTCTTTTGTTTGGTAACCAATGTAGGATATTACCAATACGTCGTTGGTGGTCGCATTAAGCGTAAATACACCATTAACATCGGTAACAGCACCTGCATTTGTGCCCTTAATTTTTACGGTAGCGCCAATTACAGGCTGTTTGTCATCGCTGCCGATGACCTTTCCTGTAATTCTTGTTTGAGCGGTAACTACCAGTGAAGAGAGCGTGCATAATATCAGTATACACATCAACCTTCCTTTTAGGAGTAAACTTTTAAACATGAGATCTGGATTTAGTTTTAGGGTTAATAATTGATAATTAGAAGAAATTTATGCAGAAAGGCAGGTGCTTTCAATATTCTTCTACGAACGGGGTTTTTCGCGGTAAATACATTAAAATATTAGCCATTAAAGCTATTGACTATCTAAATCATACTAAAACTTACAATGAAAATGGTCGTTCGTATTTTTTTATAGAATTAGGTTTTTGGTTTGCAATTCAATGCCCTGCCACTTTAGCGTAGTGGATAATGAACATTTTATAGCCTAATGATTTTGTGTGGCTAAAGCCGTTAATAGTAGTTATTTAAACTCCGGCCTGAAGGCCAGGGCTATGAAAAATATGATGATAAATATTAAGAAATAGCGAATAGTTTTTATTAGCCCTACCGTCCGGATTAATAGTTGAAGAAAAAATACAATGGGATGATCGGGAGGACACCCGACAAACAATGTGCATGAAAGCTAAACGATTGGTCTTTCCTTACTCCGGACTTTAGGCTCAAGACTATACCTCAATTTATATTTGGCCTAAAACCATGGTACTAAGTTAGCTAAAAAAATTAGCATCTGCAAGTTTTTTTGATTTTTAACGCTGAAAACTTACGAAGTTTAACTCGGGATTGTTTGTTTTCAATGGCCTCGTTGAGGGCTGCGCCGTTTAAAAACTCCGATTTCTATGATCTATGCAAGTTTGTTTGGTTTCTAATAAGTTAATATTTTTAACTAATGTGGTGTTCAAGGGTGTTCCACATTTAAGTGGAACGCCCAGAAAAGTGGACAGAGCCGGAGGACTATAGTGTCAAGTCAAGAGTCTTAAGTCGAAAGCCTTAAGTCGAATTTTGCACCTTATCTTACTTAAAGCTTAAGACCATACGTCAATTTATGTTTGACGACAATTACTGCAAACGCCGGGTCATCTGTCCGTTTCCTGAAATGTTTATAGGCATAAAGACCGGCGGCGAGACAAGTATATAGAATTAATAACAAGACAGTTTTCATAAATTGAATTATAATTAAACTAAAAAGAAAGGCCTCCTTGCGAAGCCTTTCTTTATCAACTTTCAATACGAACTTTATCTCAATCTCAATGAAAAAAGTCGTTAGACAAATATTTTAATAAAGATCACGAGTTGAAATTTATTTCAACATACAACCTGTTGCCACGTATAAACAGGTATAGCTGATGTATTTATAATCATTCGTAGGTAAATTATCTACTTTGGTATATCATAAATTGTTTTTAATATTTTCGGCAGAAAAACCATCCCGGAATATGATGCCTGTATCGTTCATCGGTTGATACCTGTTGTTCTTACTCAAATTATTGTTGTTTGTAGTATTTTATCAAACCTTTATCGATTAATAACGATCTTCACATAGTGAAAAGTAAACTTTACCGGCACCTGTTATTTTGGCTTGCATGTAGTGTGCAAGGAACTTTGCTGGAATATACATGGATAGAATATGTATTCGCAAAGCAATCTGCGGGTCACATAATTCTGCTGGCTATTAGCTTTAACCTGGCTCTTATGCCATCAAAAATACTGTTCACCTATTATGCGTTGCACGTTGCGGTTACTCAACCCCTTAAAAAACCTTACAAAATTTCAGTTATAGTAATCAAATTAAGCATCGCCTTTATATTGGCTATCATTCTTCATCGTATCGGGAGTGTTTATTTTGTCGACCCAATGGAGAATCCCCGGGCGCATTATACTTTCAGAAATGTATTTGATTTTAGTTGGATGTTCGTATCCCTTTTAGATATCGGTTGTGTCGCAGGAATCGCTGCGGCTCTTAAGTTATTCAGGATGCAAGCTATCAATATCAGGAACGAGAAGGACCTGGTTAAGGAAAAACTGGAAACTGAGTTAAAGTTTCTAAAAAACCAGATCAACCCTCATTTTTTATTCAATACGCTGAACAACATTTATGCACTGGCCCGCAAAAAGTCTGACAAAACACCCGAAGTAGTAGTACGGTTATCTAAATTGCTCCGGTTTATGCTGTATGAATCTGCAAAGGACACCATTCCGATCGTAGATGAGATCCGCATACTGGATGATTATGTGCAGTTGGAAAGAATCAGGCATAGTGACCGGCTTAAGGTTTGTTTTGACAAAGACATAGACGATTATAACAAGCGCATTGCTCCATTGATCTTACTTCCCTTTATCGAGAATGCATTCAAGCATGGGGTGAATGAAACCATTTACGAGAGCAGTATCAAAGTAAAGGTTGAATTGAAAGAGGGACAATTAAACTTCTTTGTTAAAAACAGTCACGACCGTGAAGATAACAAACCTGTCAATGAAAATATTGGCTTAAGCAATGTAAGGCGCCAACTGGAGTTAATGTACGATGATTTTTCATTGACCACCCGAGATGTGGGGCAAACCTTTATTGTCGATCTGAAAATTAACCTGAACAGTAATGGAAAAATATAATTGTATTATTATTGAAGATGAGCCCCTGGCTGCTGAAATACTACAGGAATATGTTGCGGACATCCCCTTCCTCAATTTAAAAAATACCTATGCAGATGCACTGCATGCGCTGGAGGACTTGCGTTCGAATGATATCGATCTCATATTTCTGGACATTAACCTTCCGAAACTTAAGGGCTTTGATTTTATACAGACCCTTAAAAACCCGCCTCATATAATTATTACAACTGCTTACCACGAGTACGCTTTACAGGGGTACGAATTGAATATTGTAGACTATTTATTAAAACCAATCGAGTTCAGCCGTTTTCTGAAAGCCGTAAATAAATTAAAGATGCTGAATTCGCTGAAAAGCTATTCATCACCAGTATTTATACCAGCCGGAAGTTCATACATATTTGTGAATACCAGCAAGAAAAAGGTGAAGTTATATTTTAAGGACATCCTGTATATTGAAAGTCTGAAAGAATATATTAAGATATTTACTACGGATAAGATCATTGTTACTAAATACCAGCTTGGCCAGATAGAAGAGTGTTTACCTAAGGGCGATTTTTTACGGATACATCGCTCTTTCATCGTTGCAAAAGAAAAAATTGATGCCTTTACCAGTACCGAAATAGAGGTTGCTAATAAGCTGTTGCCAATAGGGCGCAGCTATAAAGAATTGGTAGGTACTTTGATGGAAGGCATATCAAAGATGTCGTAGGTTCATTGTAAATCAATCTTGCATATTATCTATTTCGGAAAATAGGAGTGTTACTTTTAACTATCTTAAGATACTTCTCATTCATTTTTGCCTGTAACCAAGATGTTGCAAATTGATGTGGTTTTAAAATCGCACCCCCAAAACAATAGGAAAACTGCGTCTCTATGACTTGCAAGGCATTAAAAGCGATTTATTTAATTGCTAATAATGATAGAAATCCATTTAAATTCACCTTCCGAATTAGCATAAATCCGGCAATGTTAAAATAGTATTACTCGTTTCCATAGACAAGTCTTTAAATTTAAGCTTTAATTATAAAACGACTTTTCTGCCGGATGCCTATTTTAGTCTCGTACCCTTAATTTATATCGAACCATGGAAAGACGGGTTGCTATAAGAAACATTGCATTTGTTGTAGGCAGCGTTATATCGCTGCCCTCATGGGCTAATGGCTTGTTCCGGACAACCGCTTATCAGCCCGGAACAACGTTAACTGCCGCGGACAATCCCTTGCTGACGAGTATTGCAGACACCATCATTCCTGCAACTGATACACCGGGAGCTAAAGCACTTGGTGTTCCCGCACTCATCCAAAAGATACTTGCTGATTGTTATGAAAAGGAAGTGGGAGAGAGCTTTGCAAAAGGTATGAGTTGGGTAGATGATAAAGCTAAGGCTGATTATGGAAAAACATTTGCAGAATGTGCAACTGAACAGCGTCTAACTATCCTAAAACAAGCTCAGAAGGAAGATCCGGCAAGCGACCAGGCTAAATTCATTAGGATGGCGAAAGAACTCACCATATTGGGCTTTAACAGTTCGGAATATGTAGTAACTAAAATTAATAAATATGTGATGACCCCCGGCCATTATTATGGTGATGTTCCCTTAAACTTCGATTATACTAAGGCTAAACCTGTTAAAAGATGACGAATCTATTAATTGATGCAAAAAAAGCGATCACCTACGATGCAATAGTTATTGGAACTGGCATTAGTGGTGGCTGGGCTGCTAAGGAACTCTGTGAAAAAGGTTTAAAAACGCTTGTTTTGGAGCGGGGCAGAGATGTAAAGCACATCATCGACTATCCAACCGCAAATTTGCAGCCCTGGGAGTTTGAACACAGGGGAAAAGGTACGCTGGAAATGCAGAGGCGTTTTGGAAAAAACGCCAATGAGTTCAATCCATTTCAGCTTAAAGCTAATGAACAACCTTATGTGCAGGAAAAGCCTTTCAATTGGATACGGGGGTATCATGTAGGAGGTAAGTCGTTGCTTTGGGCGAGGCAAACCCAGCGATGGAGCGATTTTGATTATGAAGGTCCGCTGCGCGATGGCTTTGCTGTGGATTGGCCAATAAGATATGCAGATATTGCCCCATGGTACAGTCACGTAGAAAAATTTATCGGTGTATCAGGTAACCGTGACGGCTTAGCCAGTTTACCTGACGGCGAATTTCTGCCGCCCATGGAAACCAGTATTCTTGAACAGCATCTTAAAGGAGCGGTGGCTAAGAATTATACTGACCGGCATGTGATCTATGGCCGTTGCGCCCATATTACGAAACCTCAGCCTATACATTTTCAACAGGGGCGAGCCATGTGCCTTAATCGTACTTTATGTAACCGGGGCTGTCCCTTTGGAGGTTATTTCAGCAGCAATGCGTCCACATTGCCCTGGGCCCAACGTACAGGCCACATGACGCTGCGCCCGCACTCGGTGGTGCATTCAATAATTTATGATGAGAAAAAGGGTAAAGCGATTGGGGTACGCGTAATAGATAGTGAAAGTAAAAAAATGCTTGAGTTTTATGCCCGGATCATATTTGTAAATGCTTCGGCGCTTGCATCGACCCAAATATTGATGAATTCAACTTCATCCCGTTTTCCCAACGGGTTAGGAAATGATAGTGGCGTATTGGGTAAATATATTTCGTGGCACAACTACCGCGGGCATGTAAGTGCCAGTTATGATGGCTATCCGGATAGGCGTACCGACGGACGTACACCCACCAACAGTTACATACCCCGTTTCCGTAATCTTGAAAAGCATAACATGGGCTTTTTACGCGGTTATGCCACCGGCATCGGAGCCGGTCATGGTTTTGCCAGAGGCCAGGAGGGATTAGGGGAAGAGCTTAAAAAACACCTTGCCAACACTGAATACGGTGACTGGGGAATAAGCGCCTGGATGATGGGCGAAGTTATTCCGATTGAAAGCAACCATATAAAGCTTCATCCCGATCTGAAGGATCAATATGGCATTCCTGAACTGGTGATGTCATGCGATTGGACCGAAAATGATGATAAAATGGTAAAGGATTATATGGAACAGCTAACAGAAATGTTCACTTTGGCGGGTTTTAAAAATATCAAATCAATTGATTCACATTCTGCGCCTGGATCGGATATCCACGAAATGAGTGGTGCCAGAATGGGGCGCGATCCTAAAACATCAATCCTCAATAAATGGAACCAGGTGCACGGCTGCAAAAATGTTTTTGTGACTGACGGCGCTTGCATGGCTTCTACTTCAACACAAAACCCATCGCTTACCTATATGGCTTATACAGCCCGCGCAGCGAACTATGCAGTTGACGAAGTCAAAAAGAAAAATCTGTAAACTTATTTAGACGCTTCTTTTGAAAGCTCAAAATCGATTTCTGATCTTACTTAACTTAATGGCAAATAAAAAAATAAATGCATAACAAATTATAGGCACATAGTAAGATTTGGCAACATCATGATCTGCAACGACTCCCATTATATGGGGAAAGACTGCTCCGCCCGCTACACCCATGACAATGAAGGAGGACGCTTGCTGCTTGTATGGCCCCAAGTCTTTAAGGCCCAGGCCGTAAATAGTGGGAAACATAACACTAAAGAAAAAATTCAGCGCGATCAGCGCTATAAAAGAGACCCAGCCAAAAGATTGGGCAATTATCAGGCACATTAAGATATTTCCCAGCGCAAAAATCGCAAGCAGCTTGTTAGCTGTAATATACCTTAATAAAAATGCACCTAAAAACCGGCCAAACATTTTTAAGAACATACTTAATCCAAAATAATAGGCCGCTTTTTCACCCGACAATTTCATAACCTCTACGCCATAAATTATAAAAAAAGCCCAGGTCCCGCCCTGTGCTGCAACGCAGCAGAACTGGGCCAGTACAGCCCAAACGAAATGACGGTGTTTAAATAAGCCCTTTAAACTTTGTGGCTTAATACTTTTTTCTGCGGAAGAATTTATTGTATGCTCTTCTTCAGAGGAATCATAGGTAATAGCAGGTACCTTCAAAAAGAAAAAACCAACGGCTATAGAAAGAATTACGAACCCGATAACTTCGTATACAACTTTAACGGCATGCAGGTCATTGGAATGCAGTTGGCCAGCCTTTAAAATAAAATAGCCGCCAAGTAATGTTCCTGATATGCCGCCAAGCCCGTTAAACCCCTGGGCGAAATTCAATCGCTGGGCACTTGTTCGCTGACTTCCAAGGCTGGCCACAAAGGGATGTGCAACGGTCTCTAAAGTAGCTAACCCGCAAGCCAAAATAAACAGGGCTATCCTGAAAAATGTAAAAGATTCGCTGTCGGCAGCGGGAATGAATAAAAAAGCACCAAAAGCATACAACAACAACCCTAATATAACACCATGTTTATACCCATATCTTTTCATGAATAATCCTGCCGGAATGCCCATTACGGCATAAGCTCCGAACATGGAAAACTGGACCAATGTGGACCTGGACTTGGATATATGCAATACATGCTGAAAGTGACGATTAAGTACATCGCCCATTGTCATGGCCAGCCCCCATAACATAAATAAGGTAACTACAAAGGCAAGCGTTAAAACGTATTTAGGCTCGGTAAAAGCATCTTTTGTTTTTTTTAGCACATTGATTTTGTTTACATATAAAGTAAATACATCCGATTGTGGAAGTTAAATTGCATCATTCTTTATCATGTGCGTATTTAGTATTACCTAAGCTCATCTCCCTACAGGCGGCATAATACACTCAAGGTATATACGAACTCTAATATGAAGATTTTTAGTCGATAATTTATTTTAATTAAGGAAAGTTAAGTTCGAATAGGGTAAAGAATGGCATACTTATATTAAAACTTATAAAAAACAGCCGGACAATTACTTTCTGCTCCTGAAAGTAAAACTATTACCAAAAACTTAATTAGATTTATTGTTTTCCAAATCAAACCTATAAACTATGTCCATGTCTCGTAGACGGGCCATACAAGCGATGTCGCTTGCTGTCCCAGCGCTAAAATTTATACCAGCTTATGCCACAAGTCCGCTAAGACCCGAAATACAAAGCGGACCTTTTAAGGGTACACGTGAGTCATTAAAGAACTATGTTATCCCTCAATGGTTCCGTGATGCTAAGTTCGGGATATGGGCGCATTGGGGGCCACAGTCGGCTATTGAGGCAGGGGATTGGTATGCGCGCAATATGTACATGCAGGGGAGCAAGCAAAACAAGCACTTTATTGAGCATTGCGGACACCCTTCGAAAATCGGGTATAAAGACACCATACACAATTGGAAAGCGGAAAGATTTGATCCTGATTACTTGTTAGGCTTGTACAAAAAGGCAGGCGCTAAATACTTTATGACGATGGGCGCCCACCACGATAATTTCGACCTCTGGAATTCGAAAAATCATCGTTGGAACGCGGTACAAATGGGGCCGAAAAAGGATATCGTAGGCTTGTTTAAAAAAGCGGCGCAAAAACATGATCTTAAATTTTGCATCAGCGATCATTTATGGATCAGCCCGAAATGGTTTTCAACTTGTAAAGGAGCAGATAAAGACGGTCCTTATGCCGGGATGCATTATGATGGTGTAGATCCACAAAATGCTGATATGTATGGCGATTCGGAAAAGGTTTTTACCGATTTGTCATGGAATGAGGACGGGATATCGACAGCGTGGAAAAAGAAATGGTTTCAAAGGATCAAAGATCTGATAGATAATTACGAACCGGATCTTTTATATTGCGATGGCCATATCCCTTTTGAGGAATATGGTTTAAGTATACTGGCAAATCTTTACAACCAGAGTGCGGCAAAACATGGAGGGGTTACGCAATCTGTTTATACCAGTAAGCGTGCCGAAGATTCTGAGATGGGAACCTGTGTTTTTGATGTGGAGCGCGGTGTGGTTGATTCAATTTGGCCGCGGCCATGGCAAACAGATACCTGCATCGGCGACTGGCATTATAACCGGGACACCATAGGACACTATAAAACGCCAAAAACTATAGTAGACATGCTGGTTGATATCGTCAGCCGGAATGGTAACCTTATGCTCAATTTCCCCTTACCGGCAAGCGGTATGCTTGATAGCGATGAACTAAGCACTTTGGATGGTATAACTAAATGGATGACTGTTAATAGTGAGGGGATATATGCCACCCGCCCCTGGAAAATATTTGGAGAAGGGCCAGCTACTACGTCAACTAAAATCAAGACCGCTTTTAATGAGAGTAAACGCCAGGAATTAACCGCTGAAGATGTTCGGTTTACTACTAAAGGGAAAACACTTTATGCGTTTTTTATGGGCTGGCCATCAACTAATGAAATAATTATAAAGCCGCTGGCGACTAATAATGCTCAGCAAACCGGGAAAATTGAAAATGTAGCGTTGCTGGGGTATGGTAATGTTCAATTCACCAGGAATAATGAAGGGTTAAAGGTATCCCTACCATCACAAAAACCTTGTGAACATGCTTTTACTTTAAAGCTTTCGGGAGTAAACCTCACATAGCGTTTAATGAAAATGAGAACAATTTTGTTAATTTAAGACTTTATTTAATCGATTATGAATACATCAAACAGACGAAAGTTTATTGCCACCACGGCATCATTGGCAGTTGGTACAATTGCTGCATCCGCAATGCCCTTAAACAACATCGAAAACAAGTACCCGGTAGTTCATCACGTATTTTTCTGGCTTAAAAATCCAGCTTCAAAAGAAGATCGCGCCCAATTGATTGCAGGCGTAAAAACGTTATCCAAAATAGAAACCGTGCGCGAACTTCGTGTAGGCGTAGTTGCCAATACCGAAAAGCGGGACGTGGTAGATAATAGCTGGGCAGTATCTGAACTTATGTTTTTTAGCGACCTGGCGGGACAAGCGACATATCAAAATCATCCCATACACCTGGAGTTTATTAAATACTGCAGTCATCTTTGGGAAAAGGTTATTGTTTATGATGCCGTAGACGCTTGATTTTTGACCTTCTTTTATTTCATCCTTATCAAACCCGCAGAAACGTTTTCTTTTTATAAAGGAAGTACAGGAACAGCCATTTTACTAATAACAAAGTTATAGCCAGTAATACAGCGCCGTATGGTTCTCCCGCCAGTTGCCCAAGCCATCCAAAAAGATGGAGGTTTGCAAATTGCCAATTTATGATGCGGCCTGAAATATAGATCAATATCGAATTCATGCCGATGACTTTAAAGAAGAACGCCCATTTCTGATACCCTAATACATCACATATATAATAGAAAAACGCCATTAATAAAAGGCTTATTCCCCCAACGTGAAGGACAAATGAGCTTGACCATAGATTTTTATTGATAGGGAAATCCAGGTTCCAGAGTTGAGCCAGCACAAGGAATATTATTCCGACGATAACTAAGCGCAGTGCTTTAGCCTGTTGCGTCAGCTTGGATCTCTTTAACACCAAACCTGCCCAAATACCCAATAAACCGGTGCTAATAGCAGGTATAGTTGAGAACAGCCCTTCCGGGTCATGCATATTAATATGGGTACCGGGGAATGGCACGTATAATTTGCCTGGCAAAATAGTCCGGTCAACATAAGATGCAAAATTTCCTTGAGGGGTTAAGTCGCCATGTGGAAAACCGGGCGCTGAAGTGAACTTCAGGAGTAAATAATATCCAATGATAAAAAACCAAAACCAGGCAATTTGCGCCCATTCTTTTGAATACAAATAAATGAAGTTGGCAAACATATAGGCGATACCGATCCTGCCCAATACACTTGGAAAACGGATATCCGCAATTGGCATAATTTTTAGCCCGTTATTTACAAAAAGGCCCAAAAGTATTAATATCAAAGTACGTTTGATCACCCTAAGCATTAACTTTTCACGACTTGTTCCCTTTTCCAGCTCTCTGCCTACAGAAAATGGTGTGGATACGCCTGCCATGAAAAGAAATAGCGGGAAGATCAGATCATAAACATGAAAGCCGTTCCATAAGGGGTGTTCAAATTGATCGGAAATAGTATTCCAAAATGGTGAGTTGGTGGCATGGGCAATACTATGAAATAACTCATCGGCTCCCATGATCATTAACATGTCAAAGCCACGCAGGGCATCTAATGAATAAAGCCGGGTACGGGTTTGCTGAAAGTCGTCAGCCTGTGTTACAGCCATATGGTTAAATTATGAAATAGCGTTTAGTTTTATATCGATGGGGCTTAAAGCCGTCGTTATAAAACTAAACATTTCAATCAATTTATCCGAATGATTTTATGATGGCTTAAATTATCCTATTCCTGGTGAGCCTCAATTTCGCGACCCAGCATGTTTGCTTCCTCATTGTTGTCGAAAAGCGGCATCTCGGTTTCCGGATCCAACTTAAGCCAGTGCTCAGCTGTGTCTTTCTGTATTTTCATATACTCAATACCGTCTTTAAAAATAGCATAAATATCTTCGCCTTCAGGGAATACGGAGTAGGTTATAGCACCTGATTCAATATCAAAGGGTTCTGTCATCTGTTTAGTGTTTTTTCTTCTTGTTCATTTTGGCTTTGGTACCGCCACTATAGTTATAGTCTTTTTTGTTGCTTTCCTTCTTTTCGTGGAAAGCTCCGCCGCCCGTTTCGATGTTAGTTTTTGCTGTAACAGTCTGCTTAGTGGTCTTATTATCCTTGTGTTCTTTAACAACTAAAAGTTCGGCTGGTAATTCATTTATTTCAATTTTCTGACCAATGGCTTGCTCAATTTTCTTTACTATATCTAACTCCATATCGGTAGTAAAAGTGATAGCTAATGATTTAGCGATGTCTCCTTCCGTTTTGATCATCCTGTTAATAAATATTTCTTTTTCTTCAGGCAGTTCAAAATGAAAGAGGAAAGGTATGCTATCAAGGTCGACCGGGCCCTGTAATTCGTTAGCGATAATCAAAACCCTGATCTCATTTTGTGTTTTAAATTCTTCAATGGATACCAATCCTTTAGTTTCAAACATCATCGGATTTAGAATGGCAACTTCCCCCTTTATATCCTGGCGTAAACTGTTGTAAACTTTTTCTGCTGTCAGCCGCGTATTTACAAATACTACTGCCTTTGTATATACTTCAGCATCGTCGAGCAATAGACTTAGCAGGTTAAGCTTTGTTCTGAAATTTGGTACATAATATAAAAGCTGACTATGTATCTCGGTTTTTGACTCGCCTAATCCTTCAACCTCAATTAAAGCCGGCATGTTCATAAAAAGATCTGTCATCTGTTGCAATTTGCCGTGCATTACTTCGGTAAAAATAAGGTGCTGGCACTTGACGATGCTATTGGCTAATTCTGCAACCGGTAACTGCGTGCCTTGTTTAATGATCTCGGTAGCATCATCCACTATAAACATCATGATCTTATTGAGGTTTAAACCAAGCTTTAAATAGATGGCGCGGGCCCTGTCAGGAGTGGCCACTACTATATCGGCTCCATCCGCAAGTGCATCAAGCTGAGTTTGCATGGATGTCTCATGATATAAACCTACGACACGAATTGTCGAATTTTTATTTAGAACTTCAAAGCGTGCGATGACTTCCAATACTTTTTCCTTGGTTGGGACTAAGATAAATGCACTCGGGGCTTCTTCAAAACCATGTTTTAAGCGCATTAATACGCCCAGTATATAAGCCGTAGTTTTTCCGCTTCCTTCTGGTGAAGTAACTATAATATCTTGTCCGCCAATTATCCTGGTCAGCGTTCTCAGCTGTACTTCTTTAGGGGTAAAGTAACCAGCTTCAGTTACGGAACGTATTAATTGTTTATTGAGTTTTAATTTATCTGCCCACACTTGTTTCAAATTTAGCTGCAAAGGTAGCAATAAGTACTAAGTCGTGAATTTTAAGTGGGAAGTCTGTTACCGGTAAGTTAAAAGAATGCCTGGTTCGATCTTAATCTGCTAACTTTGCAATAATATAATATAGTTAAGATGAGCAATAATGATATAATGAAAAAACTGCGCGTGGCCTTAAGTCTCAGAGACGATGATATTGTTCATATATGCAGCCTGGTGAATTTTGCGACTACTAAAACAGAGCTTGGGGCTATCTTTCGCGACAAAGATCATCCGAATTTTAAGCCCTGCGGAGACCAGCTATTGAGAAATTTTTTAAACGGGCTTGTCATTTACAAACGCGGACCCATGGAAAGAAAACCTGATCCAAAAAAACAGGACAGTTAAATGCTGGATATTATATTCAGGGACGAGCATCTAATCGCCATCAATAAGCCACATGGGTTGCTGGTACACAGGTCACCAATTGCTGCTGATGCTGAAGAGTTTGCATTACAATTATTGCGGGACCAGATAAGGCAGAAGGTAAACCCGGTACACCGTCTCGATAGAAAAACAGGAGGTGTATTACTGTTCGCCTTTGATAAACAGGTTGAAATAACGATGCAAAAGCAATTTGCCGAAAACCTGGTAAGTAAAAAATATTTGGCCATTGTTCGGGGGCACACGCCAGATAGTGAAGATATCGATTACCCACTAAGAAAAGAAAACGGCACTTTACAGGAAGCTTTTACCACTTACCGCACGCTAAAACGAGCGGAGCTGGATGTGGCTCTCGGCGCGCATCCAACGTCAAGATATTCGTTGGTTGAGGCTACACCAGCCACAGGGCGCATGCATCAGTTAAGAAAACATTTCAGCCATATTTTTCATCCTATCATTGGCGACCGTACGCACGGTTGCAACAAACAAAATAAATTATTTAAGGATAGATGGGGGATGGAAACTATGTTGCTGCATGCGTCGTCTTTGTCGTTCAATCATCCGGTCACTAATAATGCTTCGATTATTTATGCGCCTTTGCAGGAGGAATTTATTAGGGTAATGGGATTGATGGGGTGGTAAAAATAGAAATGTTAATGCCCCGGCCCTTCCTTTTGTATCAGCCTATACTTACCACTTTTTATCAATTTTTGCACTTCGGGAGAAAAAGATTCCCTGCCGCCAAAATCCTGTACCCAATAATTCCGGAACTGCGCCACGCCAACCTCTTTAAAGGCCGGGTTCATCAGGTTTTTGCAATGCCCCTCGCTTTTTAGCCAGCCGGTCATCACTTCGGGAATATTTAACTGACCGGAGGCTATATTTTCGCCAACGGTAAAGCTTTTGTACCCTTTAAAATAATAGCCTGCATACGTTATACGGTCGGCCATGCTTCTGCCATCTTTGCTGGTATGGCTAAAATAATTTTTGGTGGCCATGTCTTCCGCATGGCCTAATGCTGCAATTTCCAGCTGATCGTTCCAAATCAATGGCGGTGCAGGTGGCATATAGGTATGTCCACAATTGCAGCCATCGTGTCTTGCCTGGTTTATGTAATCTAAAAACTCCTGCTTAAACCGTTCTTCCTTTTGCTGCGGAGGTTCTATCGGAATACATGCTAAAAAAATAATCAGTGTGATCAGTCCTCCAAAAAATAATCGTTTCATAATTATAAGACACTCAATTGGACAGGTAGTTTAATCAAAGTTAGGCTATTTGCCCTATTTGTGGCTTTTGTTAAGATCAATGGATGCGTTTGATTTTTGACCGCCAAAGTCCAGGCCGTTTGCGCTTGTAAAGAAAGAATAAAGCAACGGTAATTAAGAGGATGACAAGTATCAGGACTACAATAAAGCTGTTCTTTTTGAAGAGTTGTTTTTGTAAAGCCTTTTGCTGCTCACTGTATAAAGTTTTTTTTTGACCTGTTGTAATGAGTCTTTGCTAGCCAGTTTTGCTATTAATTTTGTTTCCTCATCTCTTTTTATGCTATCATCTATCGCGTGTGACCTTTTCATCGCTATATCAGCTTTTGCATAATTTTTCATCTTATTGTACAACAGGGCATAGTTTAACTGAACTTCTGATTCCTGCTGCGGGTAATGATTTTTAGATGAAATGGTTAATGCCTCATTTAAATCCCTCATTGCCAGTTTGTAATCTTTAATATCCGACTTTATAGACGCCAGTTCGAGCAGGGAAGTTATAATGTTGGGATTGTCATTTTTGTATCGCGACAGAGTGTTCGATTGCAATATAAACCATTTGGCCTGGCTGTATTTATGTTGTGCATGGTATGCTTTAGTCAGATTATCAAAACTTATACGCAAGCCCGTGGTATCATTATACTTTGAATATATATGAAGAGCAGACATGGTATTACTAATAGCTGCATTCTGATAGGCCAGCCTCGTTTTTTTATTGCTGACGGTATCGCACTTTAAATATTGAAGGGCTATTTGAGTATATATCGGAGCTTTCAGCGAATCATTTGTTGTTGATTCAAGTTGCCTTTTTAACGTGTCAACATTGTTGGTGCTGATTTGGATAGCCCGCTGCTTTAAACTGTCAGGGCTGATACCGGCAGCAAAAAGGTTAAAGGCAAATGATATGAATAGGATCAATAATATAGGTTTCTTCATACAAGCATAGTATATCAAATCCTATGCCTTTATCTGTACCATACAGGTTTTGTTTGAATTTTATAGATAATACTCTGTTAATTGAAGATAGAGCTATAAATAAAGTTATTTATACTATATCGGATTTAGAAAAAAGGCAAACTGAGTATGGTAATTAGTACAATAAATTCCCCATTAATATTATTTTACCAGGTTCTCATAATTATCAATGGACTTTTTGAGCCACTTTGACCGCGTCATTAAAAAGTTAAACAAAGCTATTCCAGTCAAAGCACATAATATTCCGGCCATAACATCTAAAATGTAATGATGGCTTGTGTAAACAGCGGCGAACCATATCCCGATCATTACTGTACCGAAGAATATATTTATCCAGCCCAGCTTGTTTTTTAATGCGTAATAAAAAACAACTATCGGGTACGAGGAGTGTAGGGATGGCATGGCTGCAAACACATTTGAGCCTTTGGTATAAATGCCCTGGAATATGTGAAGATGAAAATAATTGTCAAAGCGTACCAATCCGGCGGGACCTTCATGCGTCCCCGGATAAAAGGTAAAGCCATGCTCCTGGATATACCATGGAGGTGCAGCCGGGTAAAGATAATAGATGATAAATCCCAGGATATTGACCAGTACAAAGGTTAGGGTAAATAGCAAACATTCCCGTCTATTTGTAAAAAACAGATGTATCCCAAAAACAAAAGGAACAGGTACCCAGCAGACATAGAACAGACCCGAAACCACGTCCAAAAAAGTTGAACTGTTTACTTTAAAGTATTCATTTGGAGTTAATAACATCCCCCTGAAATTTATGCCGAATAAATGCTTTTCCAAATTATACAATTCCGAAATGTGCACCTGGGCGTATCGATAATTAGGAAAAGCCTTCATATAATTGAAGATGATCCAGTAAACA
>JANYAB010000096.1 GCA_025355225.1 Bacteroidota bacterium | reverse complement strand
CCTTATTATACCATTCATAAGGGCGGTTGCAATTAATAAAAGTGTTTTCTTTTTTTGCTTCATTAGCGCGGCCTCGTAAATACCCGTCTATTTCACCCTTTAAAAAACGTTTCATATTATCTTTCCCATATTTTCTTTGGGTCAGTATCAGGGCCGTATATTCAGCCAGCGCTTCCGATATCAGGTTGGAGCCCCTTGTACGATTTGGCACCACCTGGTGCCCCCACCACTGGTGCGCCAATTCGTGGGCTGTTACAAAATAGCCGTAATCAAACCTGTTGGGGTCGCTATAATCTGCCGACCAGCCAAATCCTTCCGCATAAGAAACTGTATTAGGGAACGACTGTGCAAACGCCCTGTATTTGGGAAATTCCAGCAATCGCATTTGTTTAAACTGGAAAGGGCCATAAGCTTTTGAATAATAATCCAATCCATCCTTATAGGCAGCTTCAAATCTTTGCAAGTTTGCCTTATGCGGCGGATGGTAATATAATTCGGTGGCAACGTTCTGTCCGTTATATAATTTCACGCTATCTTTTAGCGTGGCATACCGTGCAGAAATAATATCGAAAAATAGATCGACAGCCGGGGCATCCTGTACATAATGATAATAGTTGCGCCCATTTTGCTTCCATTGCTTGTCGAGGTAACCCGGCGCTATGGCTATCTGATCGGCCGAGGTGCTTACCGTGATATCAAAAGTAACCAGGTCAGCATTGCTGTTAAAAAGCAGTGTCTTTATTCCTTTCGGGTCTGTTTGTACAGGATACTCATCTTTCTTTTCACGGAGATCATACTTCTTCCTCTTTTCGTCGCTGAATAATTCATTATCCGGATTATATCCTATTGATGGCAGCCCGCCCGCGTAGAATGTGCCATTATGAACAATGTCTGTACCACTTATGTCATTGGTAAATCCTTTGTATGCTATTACCGAATTAACTTCAAGCATGGCACTGTCGCCGGGTTTAAGCGCAGCTGGTAATTGATATATCCTATACTTAGCAGTATCATTTTTTGAACGGAACCAATTGAACTTGCCGCGCTTATAAATAAGCGGATAGGTAGCCGGGATAGCCTTGCCATTATACTTCACATCATAACTTAACAAACCTGTTCCATCCAGGTGCAAAGTGTTTATCGGTTTATCGGTTTTGTTCGTCATCATTATTAAACCCCTGACGATAACTTTTCTTTCGCCCGGGAAAATATCCGAGTAGATTTTCAGGCTGGTTATTTTGGGTTGATCAAGGTTGTCATATTTCTTTAATTTTTTCTCATATTCCACTTGCCGCTGGTCATTCTCTTTACCGCTTAGATAGTTGTTTACAAAGCTTACGTTATAGTAGGTATAAACACCCGTGGCCACAAACCCTATCAACAAAACCGCAGCAATATAGCGTGCCGGACCATGAAAACGCTCTCGTGCAATTTGCCAGCGCTCCTTATAAGAAGTAACTACCCCCCTGTCATAAAATATAGCGGCCACTACGATCAGCAATCCGCCGAATAGTATCCAGTAAAAATTATACCAGAATTCGGGTGTTGCCATGTGCCCTATACCGTCCATATCTGACCATAAATAAGTTGGCGCATAAGAATAAAACAGGAGGTTATAATCCATCTGGGCATAGTTACGTAACAGGAACATAAGCACCCAGATAATAATGGCCACAGCATGGCCTGCAAATTTATTATTGATCAGTGTATGCACTGCAAACGACAGCATGATCATTTGTATAAACTGCGGAAAAGTTATTACATACAATTCAACAAAATAGACGTGAAAATTAAAGTGGGTGTACCCTTTCAATATCTGTACTATTACGCCCAAAATCAGTGGTATGGTAGTTAACGTAAATGCCAATCCTACCAATCCCAGCAGTTTTGATCCATATAAAACCCAGTCGGGCGTTGGTAATGCATCATTAATAATGGCAAACCGGGTAGTTTTATCGCGATGAATAGTTTCGCCCGTATAAAAAACAATAATGATAAATATAAATACCGTATAGTCGTAGCTTTTATATTCCATCAGGTTCACCGTGAGCGGGAAATTCGGTACGCTATAGATGGGCACGCCGATCCAATAATCTATTACTAAAAAGATGACGCCGCCCAGCAATATCGCCCGGAAATAAATATCCCGTACGATATTCAGGTATTCTATTTTAGCCATATTGAACATTACCCTGCGGTAATAGTTGCCGGCAAAACTTACACTAACCTGGGGTAGTTTAGAAAGATAAATTTTTAATGACGAAGCGCTTTCTTCGAAACGTTTTTTGCGCACATCACCACCAAAAAAGCGCTTGAAGCTAAAACTGAAATAGGTAGCCATCAAAATAATAATGCCCACCGACGACCATATTATCCTGTTGTACAAAAACAACCCTTTCACCGGTACAATTAACGAGTTCTGCTCTGCCGGTGTAAAAAACCGGGTTTCGAGACTTAACGTATTAAGGGCAAAGGGGTCGAGTAATTTAACGAGATTTTTGTTTTCGATATCCCTTATCAAAAAGTTGGCTAATAAGTAAGCTATTAACAGTAATATACTGCCCGAATAGATCACCTTGACATTACGTGTGGCGGCGACTAAGCCAAAGAATATGCACGATGCCAGGAAAAGATTAGGTATAGCGATACAAAGGAACGGGTAAACATAGTTAATAAGATGATTGGGCCCAATCCTTTTGGCCGGCACCCAATCAAAAACGGGCCCGATCAGCGAACCCAGATATGCCCCGAACATTAAGGAAGTGCCAATAAATATCACGAATATAAAGGAACCAAGGCAGCGCCCCCAGAAATATCCGCGCTCTGTTATGGGGTACGATAAATAGTAGTTGCCGGTGTTGTAATCGATGTCCCGATATAGCGGCACGCCCATTATAGCCGAGCAAACCAGCATCATTAGCATGCTGCCAATGGTAATGAATTGAGCCAATACAACGGGCGAATTGTGATAAACTTTTTCGGAAGCAGGGGTTGATCCTGTACTGAAACACACCGCAGCTATAAAAAAGAAGACCAGAAAATAGATATAGGTAGCCGGGCGCTTTAGCCGGTATTTTATCTCGAAGGTGAATATTTGCCAGAACATAATGGTAGGGTTAAGGTTGAAACTAAAGTGTTACTAAATCAACTTTTTCAGCTATCGTGCTGAAATAAACATCCTCTAAAATAACCGGCGCGGTAATAAATCCATCGCCTAAATCTGTTTCGCTGTAAGCCCTTATGTTTAGATTACCTCCCTTTAGTTGCGTTGATATCACCCTGTATTTATCCCTATACTCCTGCATATCTTCTTTCTTGATAGTCTTGCTGTAAACCTTTCCTTCCAGTTCACTTACAGCGGCGTCCGGTTGCCCGGTATACATCAGTTCGCCCTCGCAGATGATCGCAAAATCTGAACACAGTGTGCGCACATCCTCCACAATATGGGTTGATAGAATAACAATGGTGTTCTCGCCAATCTGGCTCAATAAATTGTAAAACCGGTTACGTTCAGCCGGATCAAGCCCGGCGGTTGGCTCATCAACAATTATCAGTTTGGGAGATCCCATCAATGATTGCGCGATACCAAAGCGCTGCTTCATCCCTCCGGAGTAGGTACCCAGGTTCTTCTTTTTATCTTTCGTTAAGTTTACTTTTTCCAGCAAAGCGCTCACGAGTTCCTTTCGTTCCGATTTTTTTCCTATACCCTTTAGCTGGGCTATATGATCGAGCATTTGTTCGGCTGATATACGCGGGTAAACACCAAAATCCTGCGGTAAATAACCCAGAATTTGCCTTACCTGTTCCTTATTTTTTAGTACATCCAGATCATCCAGAAAAATACTGCCTTCATCTGCTTCCTGCAGGGTGGCTATGGTGCGCATCAACGACGACTTGCCTGCGCCGTTAGGGCCAAGCAGGCCAAACATGCCCTGGTTAATGGTTAATGAAATGTTTCTCAGCGCGCGAACGCCATTGGGATAGGTTTTTGAAAGTGACTGGATTTTTAACTGCATGGGATGAAGGTTGTATACCAGCAAGTTACAGCAAAAAATCACATTTCAAAATAGCGATAAAAAAAAGATTCCGGTGAAACGGAATCCTATGGTAATAAATATCGAATAGGAAATGTTGAATGATGGGGTGCTGTTAAAAGAAAAAACTGACGAAGTTTTGAAACTTCGTCAGTTTCTGCATATAAAGTTTCTCTCTTTTGTCTGAACCCTGATTCGCAGGATTTGAGGATTGTCATGACTTTAGTTAAAA
>JANYAB010000075.1 GCA_025355225.1 Bacteroidota bacterium | reverse complement strand
CGTAAACAATGCATCACATACCAGACCTATATTTTTTAAGCCCGGCGCCACCTCATCGGTAACGTCTGTAAATTTCACCTTTCCGTTCTTACTGTCGTTCCGCAATATAAAACTTGATACAGGCTTAGGATAGTTCCATGGATCTACCCTTCCTGATATAAAAAGATCGGGTTTACCATCCCTGTTAAAATCAAACGCCCTTACGCATAGCTTACTGGTATGGTTTACAGGCAGCGCATCCGCCGCAAGGGTAAAATTCCCCTTGCCATCGTTTAAATATAACCGGTCCTGGTATGAGGCGCTGCCGGGGGTATCTTCATAGCCGCCACTCGTTATATAAACATCTAATTTCCCATCTCCATTGGCATCAAAAAGCAATACGCCCTCATCGTGGACGTTTACATTAGTGGAAGCAGGCTTTGGCATCAGATCGCGCTGGATAAATTTTCCGTTGGGTTGCTGCAGGAGTACCTGGGCCGGGTTATACGTGTTACCGCCAACTATTATATCGTCCAATCCATTCCCGTCAACATCGCCTACCGCTAATGCCGGGGAATAGTCCGAAAGCTTATGAGGCAATAACTTTTGTATGTTAAAATCGGCAAAATCAGATTCAACATGTTTATAATTAACTCCTTTACTCGCAGTCACTTCCGTGAACAAAGTTTTATCTGCAATTTTTGGCCGCGACCAGTTGTACGGCTCTTTCGCATCAGTAATATTAACCGTGATCAGTTGATCGGCTTTAACATTTTTCAGCGTCTGTTTTTTCCCGTTAGGCCAGCGTATAACTACAGAATCGAGCCGGCGTACCGTGCCTAAGCCGAAGTGGGCAATGTTTTGATTGGTGGACAGATAGCCTCTATAAGGGTTATTCTCAGAAACCTGGTGTTTATTATGGTCGTAGTAAATATCCGCCCAGGCACCTAAACCGTTCAGATTATGACTGTCTCCTTTAAATTTTATTTGTATATAATTGGTGTTTAAAGTATCCTTTTCGCGAGCAGTATTTTTGTAAATAAGTGGTTCCTCATTCATATTATTAATGATCATATCCATTGCCCCGTCGTTGTTCAGATCAGCATAAACCGCCCCGTTTGAGAAAGTGGGTAAGGACAGGCCCCAATTAGCTGTGGCATCGCTAAAAGTAAGATCTCCGTTGTTTTGGTAACCGTAATTATGGATCTTCACTTGTGGTATTTGCTCCAGTACACTTTTTTTGGAGGTAACGGCATAAGCGTTCTGCCTGTAGGTAGTGAAATCATGATCGGTCAGATCTTTTGGAAATCCATTAGTTACAACAACATCCCGATAACCGTCGTTGTTAAAATCGGTTATCAGCGGTGTCCAGCTCCAGTCCGTTTGTGCAACGCCGCTCAAGAAGGCGATCTCGCTGAAGGCCGGACTGCCGATTGTATCGTTCTGCAAAACACGGTTACCCTGGTTTAACTGCAGCGTATTCCTTACATATTGCATTTGATAACCGTAACGATCAAGGTTTTGTATGCCCTGGTAACTATTGGCGCCAAGCATCATTTTTTTACGGTAATTATCTTCCGGGTTCATATCCAGCTCAAAAACATCGGCAAGGCCATCGTTATTAATATCTATAACATCCTGCCCCATTGCGTTAAAGGATGTATGCTTAAAATATTCTTTTGAGCGATCTGTAAAAGTGCCATCATGATTATTGATGTACAGGGTGTTGGGTGATAAAAAATCGTTGGTTACATAAATGTCCTTCCATCCGTCGCGGTTAATATCTACAATAGTGGCCGCATGCCCGAAACCCTGCAGCTTTATACCCGCCCTGGCAGAAACATCATGAAAAACAGGATGTTTTAGGCGGGCGTCCCATTCGTTATGATACAGCCGGCCGAGGCTGGGGTTTTTACCTTTAACTTTGCTACTGCCAAATATATTAGGATAATAACTTTCATTGGCTTCGTTAACGGTGAGATACATATCCAGGTTGCCATCATTATCGTAATCAAAAAAGGCTGCCATGGTTGATTGCACATGAATATCCAGTCCATACTCCTTAGCCATTTCTTTAAAATGCGGAATTCCTTCCTTATCTATCCCCTGGTTAATATATAAAAGGTTGTAACGCCGGGCCGAATCTGGATATATGGTATTACAAACATATATATCCATTAAGCCATCGTTATTAATGTCGACAAGCGAAACCCCACGTCCCCAGCGCCCCATACCGCCAACACCCGCTTTTTCCGTAATATCTTCGAATTCAAAATCGCCCCTGTTTAAGTATAACCGGTTTGAAACCATATTGCCTGAAAAATATATATCCTGAAGCCCATCGTTATTAAAATCGGCTATACCTACCCCTCCGCCATTGTATATATTCACAATGTCGAGTGGATTTATAGAGTCGTTTTCGGCTATGGTATTGTTGAAGTGAATGCCCGAATGTGAAGACGGAATCTGTTGAAATAAGGTTGGTTTTTTACATGAAAACAAACATAGTGCGCACAAAAGGAAAACGATATTGTAAAAACTCTTCATAATCAATGGTGGTATATTATATAGGTATTCATAATTGCCTTAAATCTACTTGCTTTGTTAATAAATAATGTCAACCCAAGGGGCAATGTGTCTGATAGTTTTTAAATTTCAGATAAGCATAACAAAATCAGGCCTGATTTCCCTGAACTGCTAAACTGGCCCTTTTTATGGCAGCAAGGCGAATATGTATTAGGCGGAGGCACTACCGATTATCTGTTTTTAATATTAGCCGCAAATAATATATTGAATAAGAGATAGATTTTTATCGCGGCATCAACATTAATCCACTTAAGCGGGTTTTATATTTTCCGGCGAACCATACTTTCGAGCTATCTATTTCTTCGAATACTTCATTGCTGCCTCAAAAACCTGCGCACGGATTGAATTCACATTGTAGTATTCCTTATTATTGATCAGCCCCATTTGCTGGCGATTGATCAATAATA
>JANYAB010000042.1 GCA_025355225.1 Bacteroidota bacterium | reverse complement strand
CTTTCGCGCTGCTGATCTTGTTCCCTTTGCTGTTCAGCTTTTTCTGCTTCCAGGAGCCGGGTTTGGATTTGTTGTTGCCTTTTTAGCACTTCATCGGTAATTCTCCTGTTTACGATATCGTTCTCAGTTTGTTCCATTTCTTTTGAAATTTTATCCAAATTGCCCAAACCGCCTGTGCCGTCTTTATTGTCCTCCTTGTTTATTTCTTCCAGCGCCTGTCTTATTATTTGTTGCTGCCTGGCCATTTTTGCCAACTGCTCGCTCATGCCGCTACGCTGGCTCTGCGACATATTGCCCTGTTTTTGCAATTGATCGCGCATCTTTTGCATATTCTGATTCAGCTGCTGCTGCATTTTATTAAGTTGTGAAAGCGATGGCTGTTTTGATTTGCCTTTTCCGCTTTTCCCATTCTTCATCGAATTTTGCAACTGTTCAAGGGATTCACTAAGCATAAGGGCCAGGTTATTCATCGAGGTCATTGCGTATTGCTGGTTCCGGCTGGCTTCTGCCGTCCGTCGTTCGCCCAGGTTTTCTAATGACTGCTCGATATGGCTATTTATACTTGTGATTTCTTGATTTACAGTAGATTCTATCTGTGGAACTCTCCTACTTAATGCATACAGGCTATCTTCTGCTGTTTTTAAGTTGTCCTTTATGTTTTTTTGTTTTTGTGCTAATATAATATAATTCGGGTCAGATGGGTTAGTATTTTTTAATGTTTCCATCACTTTTTCCTGATCGAAAGAACTGTTTACAAGGTTTTTCAATAATTCGCGCAATTGCTGTGCGTCTATGTTACTTTGGCTTTCCTCCCCATCCTCGTTTTTTTGCTGAATTTTATTGGCAAGCTGCTGCATTTGTTTAGCTGCTTCCTGCTGTGATTGAGCAGCCTTCGACTTGTTGTTTTTTTGCAAGCTTTCGGCGCTTTGACTCATTTGCTGATCTATGCTTTGTTCTTCATTTTTGGGATTTTCAAAGTTGTTTTTGTGCTCCGCATCATCATTTATTTTTTGCAAGTCATCCAGTGATTTTTTTACATCCTGGAAATCCTGTTGCAACTTTTGCTGCTCCTGCTGAAGCGACTGCTGATCGGCATTAGGTTGTTTGGTTTGCTCAGCTAACTTTTGCTGCTGATCAGCAAGTTGGTTGAGCTGGTTTATATTTTGATTTAGTTTTTGATCAAATTCCAGTTTTTTGTAAAGTTCCAATATGCGGTCGAGTTCCTTTTTAAGAGATTTATTGTCCATCTGCATTTTTGACAGTTCGTCCCTTGTGGCATCTTTCTGCTCCTGTTCCATCAGTTGCTGCAATTTCTTCAGCATTTCTTGTGTTTTCTGATCCAATATATTATTGAACAGATTTTCGATCTGTTTTTCTTTTGCTACTAATTCTTTATTTTCCTGCTGGTTTTCCTGGCGATTATAACTGTTCTTTTTATTTTCTGCCTGGATATCCTTTACCAGTTCGTCAAGTTCGTGCTTTTTTTGAAGCAGATCATCAATCTGTTTTTTCTCGTCAAATGACAACGAATTTTTATTAAGCAATAGTTCATTTAACTTCTGCGCATCATGTTCAACCTGGCCGGCAATTTTAATTGCTGACTGCATTTTTTGTTTAACCGCTTGTGTGCCATTATTCAACTGCTCATTCAATTCCTTCTGATCCGGGATATTCATGGTATGCTCCGGGGAACGTACTTTTTTAGGGCCTGCTACTTCATCGTTATCTGCCACTTCGAAATAGTAGGTTACCTGGTCGCCCGGTTTAACGCCCAATTCCTTAAGATCCCAGAAATAAAAGAAATCAGCCTGTGTTTTGCTTAAATCGGCTTTTACCGGTTTTACTAAAGTGTGTTCGGCGCTTTTGTCGCCCGGTGCACCTATTTTGTAATTAAACGTGAGTGAAGAAAAGCCGTGATCATCATGTATTTTTCCATCGAAGTAAATGGCTTTGATACTAACGGTGTCGGGTTTTTCCTGTACCGTAATTGAAGGAAGCTCATCAGCGATTACATTAATACGATAAGAAGCAGAATCACCGCGATTGACAGATGCGTTCAGCGGATTTATCTTGTATGTGGTGTTTTTTAAGATTTTTTCGGTGTGTTCAAATAGGTCTTGTCCTGTAGGGGTCGTTTTGTAATGATTGTTGTTTACGTCGAATAAAACTTCTGAAGCATTTTGCGTGTGCAATTCCCACTTTACAAGCGTACCGGCAGGTATTGTCAGGTCACCAGCATTGATCAAGCGTTCATTTTTTTTGTTCAGGTACGCAGGGTACTTTAGTTCAACATCGAAATGCAATAAAGATGGCTTAAGATTAACTTTAATTTCATAAGCTGTTGACGAAAACCCATTACTGCTTAAATGAAAAATGGTGTTTTTCTGCAAATTACTGAACAGGTAATGAAAATGGCTGATATTCTCTTTATCCAGCTTAAAAGTATTATTGGCGGTTTCAATGTACACATCTGCAGGTAATTTGTCACCTTCCAGTTTGAGGGCAAGTTTTAAATCCTCACCCTGTAAAACTGACAAAGATTGATTAAGCACTATAAATTTAAAAGGGGCCACCGGGGCAAAATATTCGTTGTGCCTGATCAGTCGTTTAGTACTCTCAGTTAATATAGATGGCGCCGCCAGGGCGATTATGCAAATTACGGCAACCGGCGGAATAATATATTTAAGGTACTTTGTATTTTCGCTGATGTTAATTACAGAAGGGAAACTAAACGGTTTTAAGGCTTCAATTTTCTGATCAATGCTTGCTTCAATTAACGCGGTGTGCTGCTGGCCCTCATCCGCCAGTTTTTTAAGTTGAAGGGTATTTAACAACTTGTCGTTTACATCATCAAAATGTTTGCCTATAATTTCGGCCGCCTGATCGTGGGTTATTGTTTTGCCTAATTTTAACCAGGCCAGCAACGGCGGGATAATAAGCCAGCAAATGAGGCCAAGGTTCAAAACAATAAAAAAGTAAAAAAGGAAAGTGCGGAATGCCGAATTAAAGTTCCAGATGTACTCACTTAGCGTAATAGCGACATAAGCAGAGAATAAACCGGCTCCTAAAAAAATCAATCCGCGCAACAGATTATTAAAATAATACTTACGTATGAAAGTATCAATCTTGTCTATTAATAATTCGTAATTCCCGGGCGGCAGCATATAATTAACTAATCAACAAATAATTATCAATATACAAAATACATAGTGTAAACGAAACGGAACAGTCAAAATTATAACATTTAAATGATAATCAGCCGTTAGTTAAATAATGCAATAACACTACCTTTGTAAGGCAAACTTATAAGTTTACTTTATTAATTATTATGCAACAAAACAAGGACCTTCAGCTCGCATCAGAATTACGTACCGTATTAACCCGGCTGATAAAAAAGTTGCGTAAAAAATCCATCACCGGTCAGCAGCTTTCGCTGACTGAACGCTCGACTATTTCTTTGCTTCATCAGCACAAAGAACTACAACCAAGCGAACTGGCGTCGATGGAAAAGATCACTAACCAGTCTATGTCCCAAATACTTAATCATTTGCTCGAACTTGGTTATATCAGCCGAAAAGCTTCTGATACCGATAAGCGGAAAGTGTTGATCTCATTAACAGAGAACGGCGAAAAAATGCTTTCGCAGTTGCGAAGCGAGCGTGATGAGTGGCTGGCAAAAGCCATAAGGAAAACCTGCAGCAATGAAGAAGAAGAATTAATAAAAAAAGTAATTGGGCCATTAACTAAGCTGGTGGATTTTGAATGATAGCGATAGCAGAAAAAATGGCCATTGATAGAAGGAATAAATGAATATAACAACTTTTAGCGCTTTTAAAAGCCGCAACTACCGGCTATATTTTATAGGTCAATCAGTTTCGCTGATTGGGACATGGATGCAGAAAACAGCAGTGAGCTGGGTAATTTACTCGCTTACCCATTCTACATTTATGCTTGGACTAACACTTTTTGCAAGCCAGTTCCCATCTTTCCTGTTTTCGTTAATGGGCGGAGTTGTATCCGATAGGTACGACCGTTTCAGGGTACTTTTAACTACCCAGGTTGCGTCAATGGTGCAGGCATCTATATTGGCCATACTCATCCTTGCCGGGCATTATGCTGTTTGGGAGATATTAACGCTAAGCGTATTATTAGGCGTGATCAACGCATTTGACATACCGGCAAGGCAATCGCTTGTTTATGAAATGATTGATGACAAGAAAGACCTGCCAAACGCGCTCGCACTAAATTCGTCAATGGTTAACCTGTCGAGGCTTATCGGGCCGGCCATTGCTGGTTTTGTACTCGAAAACCTGGGCGATGGTGTTTGTTTCCTGTTAAATGCTTTAAGTTTTATGGCAGTTATCGGTTCTCTTTTGCTGATGAAGCTGCCCCAATATACGAAACGGGTACACACCCAAAATATATTGGCCGAATTACGCGAGGGAATGGTGTATTTAAAAAATACCCCTTCAATAGCTTTTGTTATATTGATGCTTGGGCTCATTAGTTTGTTTGTGTTGCCCTTCAGCACCCTGCTGCCGGTATACGCAAAAGATATTTTTAAAGGCACTGCATCGACTTTTGGCATTATAGACAGCGTGATTGGCCTGGGCGCTTTTTGCGGGGCAATTTTCCTTGCGTCGCTTAAAGCTGGAAACGACTTAAAAAAGATATTGGCTATTAATACATTGGTGTTTGGTGCAGGGCTTATCCTGTTTTCGCATGAAGGAAATTATCCCCTGGCCCTGGTATTTGCTACGGTTGCCGGGTTTGGAATGATGTCGCAGATCACGGTAAGCAACACGCTGATCCAAACTACGGTAGAACCGGGCATGCGCGGTCGGGTGATCAGTTATTACGCAATGGCATTTTTTGGAATGCAGCCTCTCGGCGGATTGCTGATAGGCTCCATATCTAAATGGATAGGCACGCCCGATACCATGCTGATGGAAGGAATATTTGCCTTGCTGATAGGCCTGCTTCATTTCCGTTATTTGCGTAAGGAAAGGCTGAAACAACAGCAAACAATGCCCGCTATTGACGAGCAGCATCTGCAGCCAGTTTAATCTTGGATTTCCAGTGAATATCGTTTCGTAGGTTCGAACCCTTCCATGCGAGCTTTACAATTTTCATAGCCTCAAAGAAGACGGTTTTAAAACTAAAATTAATATATTTGACCTCCCATTTTCGGGATGTAGCGTAGCCCGGTATCGCGCCAGCATGGGGTGCTGGAGGTCGGAAGTTCGAATCTTCTCATCCCGACTTGATTATCAAATCCTTATGAATCAAATTCATAAGGATTTTTTACTTAGGTACAACATGGGTACAACATGTTGGCTAAGTTTTACTGGGTTTTCGTCTATTGAAAAATAATACCGCAAAGGTATTTTAAGTTATAATTGTTACCAATACGGGCAAGAATGGTCAGAAAAAGTATACCAAATGACTTGCTGGCAACAAATCGGCAGGCCTGGTTATATAATATCTCTCGCGGTAAATCTATTGACAGGTGTAGGGCTAATGAACACACCAGTCCATTTTCAACAGTTAAGCAAACAACAGCGCGAGCCGGGTAAAATGTCAAGGCAAG
>JANYAB010000015.1 GCA_025355225.1 Bacteroidota bacterium | reverse complement strand
ATATAATTACGATAAGGATGAGCGCGATAACCAGTATATACGGAATAAGTTGACCGGCAAGTAAACTAAAGCATACAGCCACAGGCAAAAAAACAAATGCTATATTAAAATAGGTTAAGTACAAAACCGAAAGGTATTCGCTCACCAGCTTATTGATATTAAAAACAAAACCCACAAATTTCAATATCAAAAACTTGACAGCAAACAAAGTGATGATGATAAATGACAACGATATAAAAAGCTGTATCCCGCTTATGCTGTAAAAAACGTGGCGATAGGCTGCCAGTTGATACAAAAATAATCCAAAGGTTAAGCCAAACAATAAAAATAGTCCTATGAATGCCCATGAATTGATAAGGCCGTCTTCCCTGCTCACCTGGTTCAGCATACGTTTGTTGTAAAAAGACTGCCATACGCTTTCAAAATCCTTGCTCATAAAAAGATTTAAAGCAGCGGTATATAATAACAGGGCGATAATGATACCTATAACCCACCTATCGCGCGTTTCGCGGCTGCGGCCCTCCCTTAAAAGGCTTTTTGATGTAGATGGGATATCCAGGAATCCATATCCCTTATACAAATACTTTTTAAACAAGCTGTCAACCAACTGATTGTGGCGAAGCGAGTCGGCGGGTCTTATATATATCCCGGATAAGGAATCTGAAACAAACTGTTCGCGGGCCTGGATGGCCTGTGCTACAGAATCGAGCAAAGGAAGACGCTCATTTTTGGTATTGCTTAATGATGTATCCTGGCTTTGGGCAGTTGACAAATCTTGTTGCGCATAGGCTTCACTTACCAGCAATGTAACAAACAGAAGGCCCAAAGCGATAAAACGCATATAATTATTACGACCAGTAAAATTTAATCCGCTGCAAATTTACCTGAATATTTGATTGTTTAATGAATGAATTATTGAATTATTAAAAAACAATTTAGCCTTTTTTTCAGTATTCACTCAATATTAAGATCGTATTAATCATTGTGTTCATTTTTAAAATTTGAACTGCATAAATAACATTTAATTTGATTCCACACTACTATTAATCTTGTACCCGTTGATATAATTTTTTGTAAATCCTGATGACTTTGGGCTTTGACTTTCGACTGAGGACTTTAGACTTATGGCTTAACGTCAATTGCTGGTCAATCAAAGCAACTATTATCTACCTTTGCCGCATGGCCGGTGTATACATTCATGTCCCTTTTTGCAAACAAGCATGTCACTATTGCGATTTCCATTTCAGTACATCAAGCACCTATAAAGATGAATTGGTGCAGGCTTTGCTAAAGGAAATAGAACTGCAAAAGGATTTTCTAAGTAGTGAGACCATTGAGACTATTTATTTTGGCGGGGGCACGCCGTCGTTGCTTACCAGCGAAGAGGTGAACCTGATCATTGATAAAATAACATCGATTCACATCGTATCGGCTGTTGCAGAGATCTCACTTGAAGCCAATCCCGATGATCTGAATATCGAAAAACTTAAATCGTTAAAACAAACGCCTTTGAACCGTTTCAGCATCGGCATACAATCCTTTTTTGATGATGATCTGACCTGGATGAATCGTGTTCATCGTGCAGCAGAAGCAGAGACCTCGGTCAAAAGATCTCAGGATGCAGGATTTGAAAACATCACCATCGACTTGATCTATGGTTATCCCCTGCTAACAGATGCGAAATGGACGCATAATTTGAATAAAGTGTTTGAACTGCAGGTTCCGCATGTATCTGCATATTCTATGACGGTTGAGCCGCGAACGGCTTTAGCGTCGTTCATTAAAAAGAAAAAACAAGCGGCTATGAGTGATGAACAAAGTGCCGGCCAGTTTATTCAACTGATGGATGCCATGCAATCTAATGGTTTTGAGCATTACGAGATTTCAAACTTTTGCCTGCCCGGCAACTATTCCAGGCATAATACCAACTATTGGAAAGGAGTAAAATATCTCGGCATCGGCCCGTCAGCACATTCCTATAATAGCGAAATGCGTCAATGGAACGTGGCCAATAACTCAAAGTATATACAGGACATCAATAAAAACAAAATCCCTGCCGAAACTGAGATCCTTACCGAAACCAATCGTTTAAATGAATATATCTTGACCTCGCTGCGAACCATGTGGGGGCTTGATCTCGACCAGTTGAACCTTATAGCAGCAGGATCTGCAGCTTTGCTGTTAAAAGAAACCATTATTTTTTTTGAAAGGGAGTGGATAACACAACGGGACCAAACCATTTACCTCAGCCCAAAAGGTAAATTATATGCTGATCATATTGCGTCAGCCTTATTTTTTTAGATATTATTATTGCGATTCTAAACATATTGCATTGAAAATGACGATATAAGCAAAAAATATCTCTTCAAAAAAACCGGCCGCACCGCGAGTTCGTATTTTCTCACAAATAACCACATTATTAAAATGAAAAAAATAATTATCGCGGCCTTTGCAATAGTAGCTATTGCAGTTGCGCCTAAAACTTATGCTCAAACAAAAATGGTAGGTGGAGCAGCCATGTATCCTACTAAAAACATTGTTGAAAATGCAGTTAATTCAAAGGACCACACTACACTGGTGGCCGCAGTGAAAGCAGCAGGTTTAGTTGAAACTTTAGAGTCGGCAGGCCCCTTCACCGTGTTTGCACCGACTAACGAAGCATTCAACAAATTACCCGCAGGAACCGTTGATGACCTGGTAAAACCTGAAAACAAAGCAACTTTAACCAAAATTTTAACTTACCATGTTGTTGCCGGCAGATTAAGCGCTGAAGACCTATGGGCCAAGGTTAAAGAAGGTAACGGCAAGGCCGAATTAAAGACAGTTGAAGGCGGCACTTTAACCATTATGGCAAAAGGTAAAAAACTATACCTCGTAGACGAAAAAGGCGGCATGTCATGGATCACTATCGCCGATGTAAACCAAAGCAATGGCGTAATACACGTAGTAAATACGGTTTTGATGCCAAGCTGATCAGTTGGCGGTATGCAGTTGGCAGATGGCACTGTGCAGTTGGCAGTAACCGGTTGGCAGTAAATAATTTCAGCTTTGCAAACTGCAAACCGTCAACTGCAAACTGTAGAAAGACCCTGAAGCGTTGGCTCCAGGGTCTTTTTTATAGTTGTCACACTGGTCCATGAAATTTTCGACATAATGTAAAAATCCAGGCATTTGGTTATTATAAAGCGATAAGTTAATTGGAAACCTTAACTTTGCACACTGGTAACACTATTATTTAAGCAGGAAAGGACCGCTTAAAAATGGGGCCCATTTAGTTAAGATATGAGTTTTATTCTAAGTCCTGTTGATTCTGTTGACACCATAGCCCCTTCGGATTTTGCTGAAAACTATTTAAAGCCACGTCGGCCGTTGGTAATAAAGGGGTTAACCAACAACTGGTCCGCCCGCGAAAAATGGACACCCGGATATTTAAAGGGGGTGGTTGGCAATAAAGTGGTACCACTATACGATAATTCAAAAGCTGATCCTGCAAAACCTATTAACTCGGCTGCCGCGCAAATGCCTTTTGATGAATATATCGACCTCATCATGTCGCAGCCTACAGAACTGCGTATCTTCTTTTTTAATATTTTCAAGCAGGCGCCTGAGCTATTAAACGATATTGTTCTGCCTAAGGATCTAATGGGTGGATTTTTAGAAAGCATGCCAGCCATGTTTTTCGGCGGATCGAACTCCATTACTTTTTTACATTACGATATAGACCTGCCACATATTTTCCATACGCACTTTGGCGGCCGTAAACACGTAATTTTGTTCGAAAACAAATGGAAACGCCGTCTATATTGTATACCCAACGCTACCTACGCCCTGGAGGATTATGATGTACAGAACCCCGATATCAAAAAATTCCCGGCATTGAATGGTGTGGAAGGCACCGAGGTTTTCCTGGAACATGGCGATACCCTGTTTATGCCCACTGGCTACTGGCATTGGATGAAATATATTGACGGCGGCTATTCTTTAAGTCTGCGCGCCTGGGATGCTTCATTAGCCCGCAAGGCGGCGAGTATTTATAATCTTGCTATAAAAGGAGGTTTAGACAGTCTGCTTAAAATGACGCTAAAAAGTAACTATGCTCACTTTCGTGAGAAACTGGCTGTTAAATGGGCCGACAAAGCTTTGGCCGCAGGGAAACCTTTTTGAATTTCAACTAACTGATTTATAATATCTTATATACTTTTGTTCACGTTCACCAACACATTGAACAAACGTAAACAACTATAAACATCTGATTATGAGTATTATAACTTAATTAACTATTAATTAATAGTTGAATATCAAGCAGTTACCTTTTCGACACAAACCCGTCACGTTGATAATCAAGCAATTACATTTTTCGCACACACGCTAAAACAGAAATATTTAGAGGTTTATTTCACTTTTTCGCTTTTAATGCATCCATCTTCTGCCGGGTATCCGCTGATTCATGAAGGCTTAATGACTTACTGTATGCCTCGATAGCTTTTTGTTGATCACCTGCCGCTGAGTAATAATCGCCGATACTGTCCCAGGCATTGGCACTTTCGGGATGATTATCAGTATTCCTTTTGAAAAGGTTGTAAGCGACCGCCATTTTATGCCGGCTCATGCAGTCATAAGCCAATTCATTCACCATATCTTCTGATGGCACCACCGTATAACCCATCTTTTCCGAAACCATTTGGTAATGGGCTGCCAATACTGCATCCTCATCCAATTCCGGGTGACCAATAAACTGGCTTGTTCGAAATTGGTAATAGTCGAACAAATAACGCAGGGCATCGTATTCAGCATTCAGCTCAACCGTACCATGGCGCTCGTTGGGATAAAACTTAGAGCCCATGCGCAGACCGCTGGGCCTGGTATTTCTTAAAGTATGTACAAAGGGGATTACAGCACGGGTAACCGGCGACATCCAGCCAGTATCTTTTAAAACAGAAATGGTATCCATACCCGGCGGTATATTATTGGCAATAGCAACAAACAGTGTTCGGTTGCTAAAATCATTTTTCGATAGATTCTCTTCCTCCTTTTTTATCCATTGCTGATCATCCCACCACAAACTTGGGTCGATAGCGATATAGGCGTTAAACAAGCGGGTATGATTAAAAAAAGTATTGATTACCGTGAGCCCGCCCAATGAATGTCCGCTGAAAACACTGTATGGAGCAGTCGGATAGTGCGAATCAGCATAAGGCACCAGTTCCTTTTCAATAAATCGCATAAAGTTCTCGCCCCCACCCGATCCGTTTACACCATTAACATGCGTTGGGGTAAGGTCGCGCCCGCGTATGGTATTGATGATCCCGATGATGATCATATCGGGCAATACGCCGCTCAATTGCTCGTCAATGGCAACCGCCGACTGAAAATGTGTTTCCCCATCCAGTACATACAATACCGGGTAACGCTGATTTTTGTCGCCATGCGGTACATGCACCCAAATGGCCCTTTTTTCCTTTAGTATATTGGAGTAAACCGTATCGACCGCACCGATCACTATCCGGTTATCTTTTTGTGCAAAGGCCGATAAACAACTAAAAAATAAGACGAACATTATAAGGGTTTTCATGTTTTTAATTAATAAATGATCACTGTTTTTCCGTCAGGTTTTATTTGCTGAAAAGGATGTTCTAAAAATGCTGCTATCAAAATATCCCCTTCCCGTGTGTTCAAGGCGGGGCCATGGGTGCGGTTGATGAAAAGTAAACGCTGACTATTCGGCATATAATGATGCACAAGGTCGTTATAATAAGCCCCGCACCAGGGATCAGTATCACCGGCGCTTAACAATACAGGCAGGTTTGAATAAACAGGTGTTTTCGCGGACGCATTAACCGGGCTTACCTTCCAGCAACCGCACAATGGATGATTTACATTGTTAAAAGGATAATTAGCCATATAAGGGAATATATTGTTCTGCTTGTCAATCACCGATTGTTTGGCATAAGCGATCTGTTCGGAACAATACACCGAGTAACGCATACCCAACGCGCTATGGCCCGTACTGTTAAAAATACCGTCAAACAGTTCCTTTAAATAGGACTGCTGGTTACCGTTTATCAGATCGTTAATTACCCGGGGTACGTGCTTTAAATCCCGATTACTTGACAGCTTGTTCAGTAAAATATCCAATAATTCATTACGGCTATATTTTATGCTTATGGTATCTTTCATATCCTTTTCCAGGTATTTCATATAAAAGGCTTTGCCATTTATTGAAGAAAAGTAATGCTGAAAGCGCTCCTTTAAATTACCATATAATACTTTGTTTGTCGAGTCTCTTTCGCAATTGCTGAATACTTTGTTAAACGCCTCATTGATGGTGAAGAGTGCATCTTCTTCATAGTTTACAAAGCCGGGCAGCGCCGAATCTAAAATCACAGACCTGATATGCTGCGGGTAATTACGCATAACGGTCATCATTAGCCCGCCGCTGTAGGATATACCCATCAGGTTCAGCGAATCGATGTGAAGGGCGCGGCGCAAGTCCTCAATATCAGCCGCGCTTTCGATGGTGTTATAGGCTGAAAGATCGATCCCCTGGTCTGCCAGCCTTTTACGGCAACGCTTTGTTGCTTCTATAACTATACTATCTTTCGACAGGTTTTTGCGATAAGCCTCTTTTATGGCCTGGTCAACCTCCTCACATTTCAAACAAGGCAGGGCATATTCAGTTCCGCGCTGTTCAAAAGCAATATAATCCCTGTTTTTGATAAATTGCCGCTGATGTATAAAACGCACACCACCGAGCGAGCTGCCACCCGGTCCGCCACTTGTGTATAATACGGGATCCTTGTGCTTATCGGGATTATTGCTTTCCACATAAATAAAAGGCAGTTTTATTGTTTTCCCGTTTGGCTGATTCCGGTTTTCGGGTACGATAAGATAGGCGCACCGTGTTTTCAGGCTGGTATCCGCCTTAAAAGCGCAGGCACAAGGTTCTATTTTGGGAGTATAGGCTGATTTTTTGGCATAGGATACCCGCAGGATAAAAAGTGATGCTATCAGTAATAAATATTTGCCCATGAATTATTTTTCATCAAAGTAAAAGCATTAGCGCAAGGATATTTAGTAAAAAACGGACAATTTTCAGAAACGATTTTCCGCCAGTTTTTTCCCGGTAAACCGCACCACATCCTTATAAAAATGACTCATATCATAGTAACCGAAATCAAAAGGCGTAAACAGTTCTTTACGATTTACATAACTCATTAAAGCGGTACGGGCCCGTACAGTAGAGAAATAATTTTTAGGTGATATGCCAATAACCTGGTGAAAATAACGGTTGATGGTTTTGGAAGTGGTAAACATTTTTTCGGCCAGCTGACTGTTGGTGAATTGCATATCACCGGCTGAATAGGCTGCAATGGTATCCTTAACAAACCTCAGGTAATAGTCTTCCTTTTTCTTGTAGTGCGACAAAAGGAAACTCTGCATCATTTCCATTCGTCCCTCAAATGAGCTTTGTTGTTTGATTTTTTGCAGTAACGTAGCGGGTAATATGCTCTTCAAATCAACCACCCGGTCGATCAACGCTGTTTGTTTAATACCTAAAACGGCCTCCAGTCCTCCGGGATAAAATTTAACTGTAAATATATTATCGGTGGGGGAATTGTACCGTTCTACAATGGAATTGCGCAGAATAAGAATATCGTCGTCGGCCCCGATCAAATAATTCTTGCCACCTACTGATATACGGTAGGGTTCGCCGAGGTTAATGTAAAAAGTAGGCGTCCAGCTGGGGAACATTTTTACAGAAAAATTTTCGTCGGCTATATAGCGCCTGGTGGCCTCGAAAGAAGATTCGGAGAAAAATTCGATATGGTCAGCAAGTTCCGGCCACGCATCGCTAAACGTGTATATTTTGCGGATGTTATCAAATATTTCTACCATTGGCCAAAGCAATATTTAAAAATAAGACGTGTGAAAAAAGAATTAGTTACACCCCCGTACTCAACCGATGGTATAAGGACGTCGGGTGCAATTCAAATTGTCGCATATCACCAAGCGTTCCTAGGGAACGCGAACATCCGAATTCATTTTTTCTACCGACCAGGCGTTCCCATGGAACGCATTTGAATGTTCCTTAGGAACATTTGGTCGGTAGAATATACAAAATCAACATTTACGTTCCATAGGAACGTTTCGTGCCGGAGCGACGATTTGGATTGCACCTTAAACCCGAATTTCTATTTCCAAAATACCTAATTTTAACATTATATTGAATCGCCAATTATAAACCAAAATACAGGCAATTAACATGTCTTCATTCTTCCTGATCAATCGCCGCAAGTTTCTGCAAAACGCAGGTTTGTTAACCACCGGCATGTTAGCCGCGAGATTGCCCGCTATCGCATTTTCCAGCTTGAAAAGTCTTTCTCCCATACTCGAAAAAAAACTTGATGCCGCCTGGGTAAGGTCACTTTATCAGCGTGGGTCGGTCACTACTTATTTAAAAAGCAGGAACGAGTTGCAATATATAGGAATGCCTGTAGGGGGCATAAATTGCGGCACGGTCTACCTGGGTGGCGACGGCCGTTTATGGTTATGGGATATTTTCAACCGCAACCAGGAAGGGATAGAACCAAAAGAAGTATTGTGGGGGCCGTATGGAAAAAATCCGCGGGGGATCATCTCGCGCGACGGTGCCTGTTATGTGGAACCATCGAAAGATATCCGTCCGCTACAGCAGGGTTTTGCTGTTTTGCTGGAATGGGACGGTAAACAGGTGATCAAAAAACTCGAGGCCAACGATTGGAACGAGATCGCGTTTGAGGCCACCTATCCTATGGCTACGATCAGGTATACCGACCCAGCAGTCCCGGTAGAGATCAGCCTGGAGGCTTATTCGCCATTCATCGCATTGGACGAGCATAATTCCGGCTTGCCGGCAACGTGGTTTTCTTTCCATGCTCATAATACATCGGCCATAAAGGTAAAAGTTTCGCTGCTTGGCTGGCTCGAAAATAAAGCTTGCATCTATACGGCCGATCCATCATTACATGAACGTGTCAATACGGTTTCATTACACGATGGGGTTAATATCGTACAGGGAACAATCAGTGTGCAGAAGCACGAAACAGATGATCAGTTAAACCAAAAACATGATTTTGGAACGTTTGCTATATCTGCTTTTAGTGACAAGGCGATTGCTGGCACTAACCTGCTGTTCCCGCTTAATGCCGATAGTTTTACAAAACCCGGCGAACAATCCACCAAAGTATTTCCGGACGTAGCCATGCTGGCCTCGGTATCAGATCAGCGGACCTTACCTGCTGGCGCGAAGGAGGATTATCATTTCGCCATCAGCTGGCACTTCCCCAACCTCGAACTAAAAGGCGTTCAGGAAGGTAAAGGGAGGTATTACCAAAATCAATTTAAAGATGCTTCGGAAGTAATAACTTATATCCATCAGCATTTTAACGAGCTTCAGTCGGGCAGCAGGCTATGGAAGGCTACCTGGTACGATTCTACATTGCCCTGGTGGTTCCTGGAAAGGACATTCATGAATGTATCTACAATGGCGACTACAACCTGCCACCGTTTACCCAATGGCCGTTTCTGGGCCTGGGAGGGGATAGGCTCTTGCCCGGGTAATTGCACCCACGTATGGCAATATGCGCAGGCATCCGGCAGGATATTTCCGGCGCTGGAAAGAGACACCCGTGAACGGGTTGATCTCGGCCTGGCACAACAGCCTGACGGCGGCATCTGGTTCAGGGCCGAACTGCAAAAACGGCCGGCCATTGACGGACAGGCGGGCACTGTACTGCGGTTTTACCGGGAGCACCAGATAAGCAAAGACATGCAGTTTTTACAACATAACTGGCCAAATATTAAGCGTGCTGTACAGTTTATAATGGCCCAGGACAAAAATGGCGACGGCATGGAAGATACGCCCATGGAAAACACGCTTGATGCGATGTGGTCGGGAGAAATTGCCTGGATAGTAGGGCTATGTATAGCCGGGGTAAGGGCCGGGCAGGCCATGGCGGAGGAAATGAATGACACCGAGTTTGCTGCAACTTGTAAGAGCTATGTTGAAAAAGGCCGCAGGAATATGGAAGAGAAATTATTTAATGGTGAATATTTTATTCATCGCCCGGATCCTGTAGAAGGTAGGAAAAAACTCGGTTCATACAATACATCTCATATCGACCAGGTTTTCGGGCAAAGCTGGGCTTTCCAGGTAGGCCTCGGAAGAGTGCTGGATCAGCAAAAAACTTTAAGCGCCTTAAAATCACTATGGAAATATAATTTTACTACCGATGTAGGGCCTTATATTGCTGATCACCCCGGCGGTCGCCCTTATGCCGTGCCGGGAGAAGGCGGCATGATCATGAACACCAATCCGAAAAATGAGCCTAAACCTTATGGGGAAGAGGTTACCTGGCAGGAAGGTTATTTTAATGAGTGCATGACCGGCTTTGAACACCAGGTGGCAGCACACATGATGGCTGAAGGCATGACAGATGAGTCCTTGATCATGACGAGGAGTATCCACGACCGTTATCATG
>JANYAB010000014.1 GCA_025355225.1 Bacteroidota bacterium | reverse complement strand
TGTAAACGGATCAGATCGCTGCCGGTTGAAAGCAACATGTCGCCGCGACCTATCAGTTGGTCCGCCCCGCCGGCATCCAGTATGGTGCGCGAATCGATCTTTGACAATACCCTAAATGCTAGTCTTGAAGGGAAGTTAGCTTTTATGGTGCCAGTTATAATATTTACCGAAGGCCTTTGCGTTGCTATAACAAGGTGAATACCAACCGCACGCGCCAATTGGGCTATACGGGCTATAGGCATTTCCACTTCTTTGCCTGCGGTCATCATCAGGTCGGCAAACTCGTCGATCACCAATACGATAAATGGCAGATAGCGGTGTTTTTCCGGATCACTTATTTTACGGCTGACAAATTTCTCGTTGTATTCCTTCAGGTTACGCACCTGGGCATCCTTCAACAGATCATACCGCTGATCCATTTCAATACAAAGGGAGTTCAGCGTATTAACCACCTTTTTTGTGTCGGTGATAATAGCATCGGCTTCATCGGGCAGTTTTGCGAGGAAATGCCTTTCAATTTTACGGAAGAGGGTCAACTCCACCTTTTTAGGATCCACCAACACGAATTTAAGTTCGGCAGGGTGCTTTTTATAGAGCAGCGAAACCAATATGGCATTGATACCTACCGATTTACCCTGCCCCGTAGCACCGGCAACCAGTAGGTGCGGCATCTTTGCCAGGTCGGCTATAAACACCTCATTGGATATGGTTTTGCCGAGGGCGATAGGCAGGTCCATCGTCGTGTTCTGAAATTTTTCGGTAGCGAGTATGGAGCGCATCGAAACCATCTCGGGGTTCTGGTTAGGCACCTCGATGCCAATTGTCCCCTTACCAGGCATTGGGGCAATAATACGGATGCCCAATGCCGCAAGACTAAGCGCGATATCGTCCTCCAGGTTTTTGATCTTGGAGATGCGCACACCAGGCGCGGGAATAATTTCGTAAAGCGTAACCGTTGGGCCGATAGTTGCCTTTATTTTATCGATCTCGATATTATAATGGTTCAGCGTTTCAACAATTTTGTTCTTATTGGCTTCCAGTTCAACCGAATTGACCGTTATTTTATTCGATCCATAGTTTTCCAGCAGATCAAGTGGGGGATATTTGTACGATGCCAGATCGAGCTTATGGTCATATAAACCAAACTGGTTTACCAAATCTGAAGCCTTATCATTGTCTGTTTTTTCGATATTTAAAATGCCGGTTGGTCTGGCCGTGTCGATGGTTAGTGGTATTTCGTTTTCAAACTCCGGTTCATGGGAAGCATGCGGGTCGGGCGTCAGTACCATTGGCTCGTGAAAAACAGAATTTTGCATCAGCGGCTCAGCGTTAGCCTGACCGCCCTTAACCTTATTGCCATTCTTTGGCCATTCAACAGGTTTCGATGGAAATTCATCCTCTATTTCAACTGGCTGTGGTACTACACTATCAACAATATCATCATTTAAAGACTTTGCTTTACGTGAAGGTATCTTAAAATCAATGTTATAAGCGATTATCAACACTGTGAGGGCAGCAAATATCAATAGGCCGCCGGTGCCTGCTTCGCCGATCTGTGCATCCAGCAGTCGGTTGCTCCAATAGCCAAAACTACCTTCCAGGTAATGTGGATAGTCGATAATGAAGGCGTGCACAAAGCCAACGGATATGGAAATAAATACGATAAAGAAAAAGGCATATCCCAGTGTTTTGCTTACTGGGTATAAACGTATCTTGAACAACAAGCGGTAGCCGATAATAAAAAATACAAAAACGAACAGGAATGACGCAACGCCAAACCACTCAAAAATAAACTGGTTAGCCAGCAATGCGCCGAACTTACCCAGCCAATTTTCAACAACAGGGTTTTTCACGCCATTGTCTATCAGTTCCTGCGTGGTTTTGAACAAGTTGTGCCAGCCGCCGTTAGTAGGCGATACATAGCTTTGATCTTCCTGCCAGGTAAACAGGTAGGAGGTAAAGGCGATCAGAAAGAAGACCGATAATACCAGCAAAAACAGCCCGGCTATCTTTGTCAGGCGGCCATCTTTCAGGTCGAATACAGGCATTCTTTCCTGCTTTTGCTTTGCAGGTTTTTCCCTTTCACCTTTCGGCGAGGATCGATCGGGTTTATTCTCGTCCCTTAAAGTATTTGATTTAAACTGGTTCCCTTTAATCGGCATCCTTTGCTACAGCGTTGAAACGCAAATATAAAGTTAATAGATTAAAGAATATTAGGGTTGATTTTTAATTTTTTCTTTGACTCGCCCTCCATTCACGCTACACGTGGAAGTTTTTCTTTTGCGCTTTTTTAAAGTTCTCTATTTATAAAGTAGTTAGAGGGCGGGAGTTTAGTCAATAACTTTATTCACAATACCTGAATTTATTAACTCACTGTACATATCAATTTAATTTTTTAGTAATATTGGATTATGAGCGTTGAAAAACTGGAAGAATACATTGTGGTGGCTGACCTGGTGAAATTAAACGCCCTCTTACTTGATAACCCTGCGCTTGCCAAAACACCAACATCTCAGCAGGTTTCGCCGCTTATGTTATCCTGCTACTACAAAAAACCCGAAGTCAGCGCCCTTTTACTGAAATATGTGGATGAGATCAGCTTATTTGAAGCATCGGCGGTAGGTAAATTTGATGTCGTTGCCCATTTGATCTATACCCATCCGGATGCGGTTAACGATTTTGCCGACGATGGTTTTACACCACTGGGACTTGCGTGCTATTTTGGACAGTTTGAAGTTGCACGCTATTTAGTTTTGAAAGGTGCGGATGTTAACCTGCCATCCAACAACGGTTTTCACGTATATCCCATTCATTCGGCGGCGGCTGGCAACTATACCGATATTGCCCGCATGCTGGTAGAGAACGGTGCCCGGGTAAATGTAAAGCAGCAAGCCGGCACAACACCGTTGCATTCTGCCGCGCAAAACGGTAATCTTGAACTATTGATCCTTCTGCTCGAAAATGGCGCAGAAACCAACACCCGCATGGAAGGAGGCAAACTCCCGGCTGACCTGGCAAAAGAAAAGGGATTTGATGAGATAGCGGAAATATTGAGTTGATTTCGGATTTAATGAGGGGATTAGATAGAAAATAAATCATTAAAAAATCAGCTGAAATCACTAAAATCAGCTTAATCAACGGTTCAGACAATATCAAGGTGATCCTTCAATCCTACGAATCATGGTTCAGACAAAATTTGTTATTATTGTGTAATTTTATTGCAAATAATAAGATCAATGACAGGTAACGATATTGTTCTATTAGGAGACAAACACGTCGGTGAACCCTATGTTTTAGGAGCGCTGGTACCAAAAGATGATGCCAATTACAAAGGGCCCTGGGATTGTGCAGAATTTGTGTCGTGGCTTTATTACCAAACCTTTGGCATACTCTACGGATGCGCCAATAATCACGGGAATCCCCACACAGCTGATGCCTTCAGCGGTTATTGGGGCCGCGATGCTAACACCCTGGGACATATAATTACCATAGACGAAGCCAAATCAACACCGGGAGCAGCCATAGTGCGTCTTGCCGGAAACGGCGAGATCGGGCATATTGTGGTTTCGGACGGAAACGGCGGTACCGTGGAAGCGCATGGTCGCGCCGATGGTGTGATCAATTCAGTAGTGGATGGTCGACGCTGGGATATGGGTATACTGGTGCCTGGTGTTACCTACAACCCTAATCCAATATTGCCGGTGCGGCCGCCGTCGATTGTCATCTATCGGCTAACCAGCCCCAATATGGTATCGCCCGAAGTTGGGAAACTACAAGCCGCGTTAACCCGTAGAGGTTTTGATACTGATGGGATTGATAACATATTCGGCGAAAAAACCTTCCAGGCTGTCATGCTTTTTCAGGACTCCGTGGGATTAAACCCCGATGGAGAGGTGAGCGCATTAACGGCAGCTGCACTTGATGTTACCTAACAACAGATTAAACCTGACCCTAATTACAATTCCATCATGCAACTGGTATTGAGTTCTTATCTATCACCCGGGCAATAATACTTTTTCTGGATTTGCGTATCCGGCGCAACGCGGATGTACATCAATAACGTTTTGTAACTTATTTGTTGAGGATAGTTGAAACCTATTTAATTAACTATATTTGATTAGCACGATCCCCCTGATCGTTTTATAACCAATTATTCACGTTAATCGCAATTATTAGATCAAGATGTCAGATAGTACGGCAAACATCAACAACAAGTCTGTTGCCAATCATACTTACGATGCTATTGTAATTGGTTCTGGAATATCAGGTGGGTGGGCGGCAAAGGAACTGACTGAGAAAGGATTAAAAACCTTATTGCTCGAACGCGGCAGGAATATCGAACACGTTAAAGGTTATGTAAATGCCAACAAAGCACCCTGGGAATTTCCGCACCGTGGGGAGTCACCCATAGCTTTAAGCAGCGTTTATCCCATACTCGCACGTAACGATGCGATGAACGAAGTTAACCTTGAATATTGGGTGAATGAAAAGGAAAGCCCTTATACCGAGGTCAAGAAATTTAACTGGATAAGAGGCTATCATGTGGGCGGACGCTCATTAATGTGGGGGCGGCAAAGCTACCGGTGGAGTGATTTTGATTACGAAGCAAATATAAAAGAGGGAATAGCTATCGACTGGCCCATCCGGTATAAGGACATCGCGCCCTGGTATGATCATGTGGAACGCTTTGCCGGCATAAGCGGCTCATTGGAGGGAATGGCACAATTACCCGACGGGCAATATATGCCGCCCATGGAGATGAATTGCGTGGAAAAGGATGTAGCTTCAAGGATAAAGGAACATTATAAAGACAGCCGCCGCATGATCATTGGCCGCACGGCCAATATTACTGTGCCATTGCCTGGCCGTACCAATTGTCAGTATCGTAATAAATGCGCATTGGGCTGTCCTTTCGGGGGTTATTTCAGTACGCAGTCTTCAACATTACCGGCAGCCGTGGCAACGGGCAATTTAACCGTGAGGCCATGGTCTATTGTAAAGCACATCATTTATGACAAGGACACCAAAAAGGCAAAAGGTGTTGAGATCATTGACGCGGAGAACAATCAAACCTATGAATACTATGCTAAAATTATTTTTGTTAACGCATCAACTTTAAACAGTGCCTGGATATTAATGAACTCGGCCACGGATATATGGCCCGATGGGTTGGGCAGCAGTAGCGGCGAATTAGGACATAATATCATGGATCATCATATGAGCGGGGGAGCTGCGGGCCATGTAGAGGGTTACGAGGATAAATATTATTTTGGCCGGCGTGCAAACGGGGTATATATACCGCGCTACCGTAATTTATTTGGAGATAAAAGGAATTACCTGCGTGGATTTGGTTACCAGGGCTCGGCCGGTCGCGGGGACTGGTCGCGCGATATCGCTGAACTAAATATTGGCGCGGCTTATAAAGACGCGCTATCTGAACCCGGCCACTGGGGTATGGGCATGGTGGGTTTCGGCGAAGTACTGCCTTATCATGATAATAAGATCAGCCTGGATAAAAATACCAAAGACAAATGGGGCCTAAATGTATTGGCTATTGACGCCGAATTTAAGGACAATGAGAAAAAGATGGCGGTCGACATGCAAAACGATGCGATAGAAATATTGACAGCCGCCGGTGTAAAGAATGCCAAACCTTTTTTCCGCGATTCAGGCTACCTGGGAGGTGCAATACACGAAATGGGTTCGGCGCGTATGGGGAATGATCCCAAAACCTCGGTATTAAATAAATGGAACCAGGTTTGGGACGCACAAAATGTTTTTGTAACTGATGGTTCCTGCATGGTTTCATCGGCTTGTCAAAATCCTTCATTAACGTACATGGCACTTACTGCACGTGCTGCTGATCATGCGGTGAGTGAGCTAAAAAAAGGGAGTATTTAATCATACCATAACCAATTCATCTACCTATAATTATTCGGATGCCAGATACATCTTCAAACATAAACGTTAAGGCCACAGCGGCAAATACCTACGACGCCATTGTTATTGGTTCGGGAATATCCGGTGGCTGGGCGGCAAAGGAGTTGACAGAAAAAGGATTAAAAACCTTATTGCTTGAACGGGGCAGAAACATTGAACATGTAAAAGACTATAAGAGTGCCACCAAAGCACCCTGGGGATTTCCGCACCGGGGAAAAGCGCCGATGGCTTCAAAGATTAACCATCCTATTTTGGCCCGCAGCTCGGCGATGAATGAAACCAACCTGGATTATTGGGTTGACGATAAAGAAAGTCCATACACCGAAATCAAAAGATTTAACTGGATCAGGGGCTACCACGTGGGTGGCAGATCGCTGATGTGGGGACGACAGAGCTATCGCTGGAGTGATTTCGATTTTGAGGCGAATGCAAAGCAGGGTATTGCTATCGACTGGCCCATCCGTTACAAAGATATAGCGCCATGGTATGACTATGCCGAGCGCTTTGCGGGGATTAGCGGTGCAAGGGATGGGTTGCCACAATTACCCGACGGGCAATACATGCCGGCCATGGAAATGAATTGTGTAGAAAAAGATGTGGCAAGCCGTTTGAAGGAACATTATAAGGGCAGCCGCCATATGATCATCGGCCGCACTGCGAACATTACCCAACCTTTGCCGGGCCGTACCAACTGCCAGTATCGCAACAGGTGTGTGCTGGGTTGCCCCTTCGGCGGTTATTTCAGTACGCAGTCATCAACTTTGCCTGCAGCCGTTGCAACTGGTAATTTAACCTTAAGACCCTGGTCTATTGTTAAACGGATCATTTACGATAAGGATACCAAAAAGGCAACTGGTGTGGAAATTGTTGACGCGCAAAACAACCAAACCTATGAATATCATGCTAAGATAATCTTCGTAAACGCATCTACATTCAACAGCGCATGGATACTGATGAACTCAGCAACTGATATATGGCCGGATGGATTAGGAAGCAGCAGCGGAGAACTGGGGCACAACATTATGGACCATCACATGAGCGGCGGTGCACAGGGATTAATTGAAGGGCACGAGGATAAATATTATTTTGGCCGGAGGGCAAACGGTATTTATATACCGCGCTATAGGAATTTATTTGATGATAAAAGAGACTATTTACGCGGTTTCGGTTACCAGGGACAAGCTTCGCGCGAGCAATGGTCGCGCGAAGTGGCCGAAATGGGAGTAGGGGGGCAGTTTAAAGACGAGCTATCCGAACCCGGAAGCTGGACAATGGGACTTACCGGTTTTGGCGAGATATTGCCAAATCACCTTAACAGGGTCAGCCTTGATAAAAACACTAAAGATAAATGGGGCCTCAATGTATTGGCACTCGATATCGACCTGAGAGAAAATGAGCATAAAATGGGTGTTGATATGCTAAACGATGCCATTGAAATGCTTGAGGCTGCCGGGGCAAAAAATATTAAGCCGGTGATGAAGGATGTGAAAGACAGGAAAGGGGCCATCCACGAAATGGGTTCGGCGCGTATGGGAAATGATCCTAAGACATCCGTACTCAACAAATGGAACCAGGTTTGGGATGCGCAAAATGTTTTTGTGACCGACGGCGCCTGCATGGTTTCATCATCCTGTGTAAATCCATCCTTAACTTACATGGCCCTGACGGCACGGGCGGTAGATCATGCTGTAAGTGAGTTGGAGAAGGGGAATATTTAAAATGAAACAAAAAAAAAGGCGTTATGCTGAGCCCGTCGAAGCATCGCGGGCAGGGCATTCCGCACATATCCTTCGACGGGTTCAGGATGACAACGCTCTACCGCCATTCCTTCTTTCAGAGTTTATAAAATTTTATCGCGCTAATAAATAAATTATTTATCCAATCCTCCATGTCTGTTTGGTTTCACAGGTTCAGGCCATTTGGTTGGTTCCCCTGTTTTAGCATTAGCCGGTAACACACTTTTTTCGCGCGAGGTAGTCGTAGAGTCCTCGCTTGCCATATAAGCCAGGATGGCTGTTAAAATGGCGTTGCTGCGTACGTCATCAAATACGATCTTGTCATAAGTATCGCGGTTGGTGTGCCAGGTATAAATGCCATATAACCAATTGGTTGAACTTAACGAAAATGCGGGAGCTCCTGCTGCCACAAATGACGCAAAGTCGGAGCCGCCCCTGCCCGGTGCGCCTGGGAAATTGGTTTTTATTTGGTCCTTAATATCGGCGGGTACTTTAGAGAGCCAGCGCCCCAGGTATTCATACGAATTTAAAAAACCCTGTCCAGACAGGTCAACCACCCGGCCTGTTCCGTTATCCTGGTTAAAAACTACCTGTATATTTTTTACAATCTCCGGGTGATCTTCTACAAAGGCCCTTGACCCGTTAAGCCCTTCTTCTTCGCTTCCCCAATGACCTACTAAAATGGTTCGTTTGGGATTAGGATAGATCTTTTTTAATATCCGCATCGCTTCCATCATAGTTAAGGTGCCTGTACCGTTATCAGTTGCGCCCGTGCCGCCATCCCAGGAGTCGAAATGGGCAGAAAGAATTACATATTCGTCGGGCTTTTCGGTTCCTTTTATTTCGGCAATGGTATTAAAGGTAGGTACTACGCCTGTTTCCTTTGATTCAGTATGCACCCTGATCTGCGGTTTATCGCCCGATTCGGTTAGCCGGTACAGTACGCCGTAGTCCTCGAGTCCAATATCAATTGTAGGTACTTTTTTTGTGTAGCCGCCAAATATCTTATCCACCCCAAATCCATTCGACCAGTTGCAGGTAACAATCCCGACTGCACCAGCGTTTTCGAGTGCTACGGGCAGCGTGCGGTTGGTAAGGCCGGTTTTGCTGATCCGGTTGCGCCAGGCCTCTGTTTGGGCAGTACGCTCCTTTTTCATTTTTTCGAATGATTCTTTGGTGCCAAATTCCTGCCAGTTATAATCCGGACGGCCGGTTGGCTGATTCATCGAGATCATGACAAATTTACCTTTAACTGCCGGCAGCCAGACTTTAAATGCGTTGGAATCTGCCAGGTCGGGGAGGATCACCAGGTCAGACGTAACCGTTTTTTTACCCATATCCGGACTCCAGGCCAATTGGGTGCCTTCTAATGTCTTTACGCGTGGATAAACCATATCAATATGCGAAACGCCTCTTTCCCAACCGCGCCATTCGCCCCATTTTTCATTGCGTGCAGATATTCCCCAGGCTGTATACTTTGCCAGGGCCCAGTTGTGCGCCTGCAGCATTTGCGGCGAACCAACCAGTCGTGGCCCTATGCCATCAAACAGTTCATGCGCCAGTTTTTCGAGCTGCGAGTTCTCAGTTTCTTCCTTTACTATTCGATTGATTACGGAGTCCTTTGTTTGGGCAACGGTAATGCTGCCGCAAAGCACTATCGCAATGGTGGCATATAAAGCAATATTGCGCTTATTGATGACTTTGGTGAAAATATTCATGCACCTAATTTATAAAATAAATAGGTGAACAAACAAATGAAACGGGTAATGATTTTATGACAAATAGGAGGAATCAATTTTCTCTGTCATAATATCCATCAAGTGAGATCGGAC
>JANYAB010000013.1 GCA_025355225.1 Bacteroidota bacterium | reverse complement strand
GGAAAAAATAAAAAAAAACAAACGTCCTTGCCATTATACGCCGAAAATAGTCACATGTGAATATCCCATTCGATCAATCAGGTGCATGTACAATCTCTTAATTTTGATAACGACTCTGATATCTGTCGGTAGTTCAGTTGTACTGCCAGCTTGCAACGACACTGCAAATTTATTTCCGCGCTACACCAACAGCTGTTACGAAATTTGCATCGACCGTACCGGCATACTACCAACTGTACAGGATTTCGATTTGTTTTTGCCTGTTGGTATGCGTTCTATTCGCACGCTCGATTTGGGAGTCATCACAGTTGACTTGCGTTTTCGTGAGCCAGCCATCAATGGTAGCGCCTCTAGCGTGTTTGCTCTCTTTTATGCCCACCAAAACACCAGCTGTGTGACGCCTGCACGTATTTTCAATAGCACTGCATCGCCCAGCACCTACTCACCACTGGGATCGCCCAATGTAAATTGCAGTATTTCCGGTGTCGTTGGTGTCGGTTCTGGCGGTGGTTCTGGCAACAATTGCGAGCGCCTTTATAATATCGTCGTGGCTGCCAACACCGGTATAGTAAGCGCCCCCGTAGTGCCGACGTTGAACAGCTATGTAGCATTGAGTGTGGTATTCGCACATTCGAGCAACGTGCGATGGCTTCAAATTCTAAATCATCACAACAACTCGATATTTGGCTACAACTCATCCGCGACCTATGGCATTCGTGTTGTCTACTTGGATGTGTCCGCCAGCCCTATCACTTATGTGGAGCGATTCATAGCAGTGCCTGTGAGCGCTCCGAATCGATTGGTCAACATTACAGTTGCTCAAGCCAATGTAGTGCATATAACGTTGGAATTGACACCAACCAGCGGACTGGTGAGCATTGCGTACTGGCCGATGATTTGCACCATCCTCAATCCCTACTATCGTCGCATAAACGAATCCACTGGCAGCATCAAAAGCGTTTTCGACGACACCGATGGCGATTCTGTGTATGACTTGTGCGACAACTGCTATCTCATACCAAATCAACCACAAAGCGACTTTGACAATGATGGTGTGGGTGATGTGTGTGACAACTGTCCAGGCAATTTTAATTTTGACCAGCGCGATCGAGACGGTGACGGTGTTGGCGATGTGTGTGACAATTGCGTGAACATCATCAATTCGGTGCAACAAGACAGAGACGGCGACGGCGTAGGCGATGCCTGTGACAATTGTGTGAACCGCTCCAACCCACTCCAACAAGACTACGACCTCGATCATGTGGGCGATGGTTGTGACAATTGCTTCAATATCTCCAATCCTAGTCAAGATGATACGGATGGTGATGGTGTTGGAGATGCGTGCGACAATTGCGTCACCATTGTCAACCCATCACAAACAAATTCAGACACTGATGTGTTTGGCGATGCGTGTGACAATTGTCTCAATGTTGCCAATCCACTTCAAAACGACACCGATAGTGATGGTGTAGGCGATGCATGCGACAATTGTATCAATATTGTCAATCCTGGTCAGGACGACGAGGATGGCGATGGCGTTGGTGATGCGTGCGATCAATGTAACAACACCACCCCCGCCACAGTACCACGTGTAGACGCCAACGGATGTCCTAGCAGCTGTTATCAGGCACTTAACTCTACAACAGCGGGCGTAGGTTGTGGCAACTTGTGTATTCAAACGTGTGTATGCGAGTCAAACGTCACGGGTTCCAATCTTTGTTGCACACAACGGTGGAGCATACTATGTGTCTCTGTTGTAACATCATTCAATTGTAACCTCACATGTTTGAATAGTAATAGTAGTACGATACGACCAACACCACGACCGACGCCGCATGTAGTTGGACCAACACCAGCATCAACACCTACTCCTACAACAACTGCAACTGTAACTGCAACTGCAACCACAACTACAACTACAACCAATAGTAGTAGCACAACCGCAGTGGTTGCGACTACAAATTCTACAGCAACTACCATCGCTACAAACTCCAATAACGGCGGTATCGAAAATGTACCATCACCAGCAACATTATCGGCAGGGTTGCGAAAATTGGATAGTGGTTGGACAGCAATGGTGCCGGCACTGATTATCCTAGTGTTGTGTTTTGTTTGTATACTAGTGTGTGTATGCATGATGCTAAACACCGCAAGAGATCGCCGTCGTCGAAACAATGCATTGACGGCACCACCGACGTCATATTATTATTATCAAGATGTAAACAAACAACGGCTATCGTAATTAAAAAAAACAAAACGCAATTTTTTTTATACACTCTCGTCTACAACAATGATAATGTTCCCATCGCCGCCATAGTTGATCGGTGCAAAAAAGTTGTAAGTCGGATCGAGCGGTTGGAGCACCTGTTCTATATTGACATAGGCGTCGTTGTTTTCAATTTGATGTATTTGTATGTGTGGAATGGCCGCGAGCAACGTATCGACATTATCAATATGAGATTGTCGAATATGTTCAATATACGAACGCTCCAACAGATATTCGTTGGTGCGTCCACGACTATTGATGTTGCGCAAGCATTGCGGCGTCGATGAATTCAACAATACGATGTGTT
>JANYAB010000817.1 GCA_025355225.1 Bacteroidota bacterium | reverse complement strand
TTCTTCTGTTCATTTTTTTGATATTTATTTTACGTAGTCTGCTTCCTATTTGCCCCACCTAAGTCCTCTCCTCCAAAGGAGTCCTTCTGACAAAGAAGAGGACTTTGAATAGCAGGGTGACTGATTTTGTATCTTTTAAGTCCCTCTCCCTTGGAGAGGGGTTGGGGTGAGGCTAAATAGTTGCAGGGTCCCAACCGGTCCTGTAATCACGTTTCAAATATTTATTTGCATCGGGGATATTGGTTATCTGCCTGCTTACTGCATCATATTTTAGCAAATGGGCAGTCCTTAAAGAAGCTGCGTAAAAATTAACAGCTTCGGTAAGACTCTCGGCCTCAGGAAAACTGCCGGGATATTGCGTGCCGCTTTTACAGCTGGCAGCAAACAGTGACAACGCATCTACCATTTTATTTTGAGCATAGGAATTAATTGCTTCTGTTTTTGCTGCCACGGGTTTCTTCTTTTTCGAAAAAAGACGTGGGTTTTGCACATTAAACCCGGCCAGTATCTTCCCTTTTTCCCCTACAAACATCATACCTTCAGCAGGCAGTTCTTCATTGTTCGCAATTAGTTCGGCAGGAAGGGCAGGTCTTATGCCGCCATCATACCAGATCAGGTCGACAGCCGGCCTGTCGACATTGGCAGGATACTTAAACCGCACCGAACTGCCCATCGGGAACGAGAAATTATTACGTACCTGGCCGGGAACAACCCCGTTCATGGTTACAAAGTGGGTTAGGTTAGGTTCGATAACCTCAGGCGAGGTCAGTTTCAGTGCATTGAATACCGTCCACAAGCTATAATGTCCCATGTCGGCCATAGAACCACCGCCGAAATCATACCATCCCCTGAAGAACATGTTAGTGTACTCCGGCGAATATGGACGATCTGCTTCCGGACCCAGCCACAGATCCCAGTTCAGGCCATCCGGAACGGGCACCGTATCGGTGGGAAGCGTGGGGAATTGTGGCCATACGGGTCGGTTGGTCCAGTTATGCACCTCTTTTAGTTTACCTATCTTGCCTCCATTGATCCATTCCATCACCTGGTCCATGGATCCGTTAGAATCCCAGGGGATAAGATGGGTTACAATATTGGGCTTCTGGCGGGCCAGGTCTATTACCGCTTTCCCTTCCAGTAACCGGTTGGAAACGGGCTTGTGCATAAGCACGTGTTTATTCCTTTTTAACGCGGCTATTGCAAACAGGCCGTGCAAATGATCCGGCGTCATTATTTTAACTGCATCGAGGTCCTTTTCCTTTTCAAGCAGTTCGCGATAATCCGCATAAGCATTACAACCTTTAAAATTATCACCTCCCCTTTTGCTGCTATAATAGGTGTCGACAATATCTTTTCCGTTATCGCGCCCCCCGGGGATGGTATTGTCGCCGCCAGGATTCCAATCAGGTTTTCCTATAGCGGCCCTTATCTCACTCTTAATGCCGTTTGGCGACCAATCCCTATAACCGACAGCGTCTTTATTAGGATCGCATACAGCAATCACCTGGACTCCCTGAACAGCTAATAGTGGTAATAGTTCCCTAAACCCCTGCGTTCCGCAACCGACGTAAGCAAGCGTAAGTTTATCACTTGGCGCAATAAAGTTTGTGCCACCGAGTACATGCCGGGGAACTATACTGAAGGCCAAAGCGCCGGTCGCCGCCATTTTAACGAATTTCCGCCGATCGATCAGCGAAATATCGGCCGGCTGGACTGCCTGTTTTACGTCATTGGGGGTTGGTACACCGCTGCCATCCTGGGTAATATCTTTTTTCATGGTTGCTTAATTTATAATTGGTGACACAAATTAGTCATATTAAAATTCACAGAAAAAAAATACTATAAATTACCTTTAGTTTTTCAGCCTTAACCGGCTATTTTTCAAGGTTGACTATAATGGCTGTCAATTATCAAATGAATAAAGAGCTAAGAGGTAAAAGGCATGAATCAAAAACCAGGAAAGTAGTTTGCGGTAGCAATTTTAACCATAGCTTATCACTAATCTCTAATCTCTAATTATTATCTTAGCAGCCTTTAAAGATTATCATGAATAAATTTTACGGCACAGGGGTGGCCATGGTGACTCCTTTCGATGAAGACGGACGTGTGGATTACCCGGGATTAAAAAATCTTATTAATTATTTAATTGATGGGGGCGTTGAATTCCTGGTATCATTAGGTACAACCGGCGAAAGCGCTACATTGAATAAAGAAGAAAAGAAAAAAGTATTTGCGTTCACAACCGAAGTAGTTAATGGCCGGGTTAATCTTGTTGCAGGGATCGGCGGTAACAATACACATGAGGTAATTGAGCAGATAATACAGTTTGATGCTACGGGCTATGATGCCATACTTTCTGTAAGTCCGAATTATAATAAGCCAACGCAGGAAGGCATATACCAACACTATAAAGCTATCGCCGAAGCTTCGGCGTTGCCGATCATACTATATAATGTACCAGCTCGTACAGCCAGTAATGTTACGGCCGAAACTACGTTAAGGCTCGCTCACGATTTTAAAAACATTATAGGCATAAAAGAGGCTTCAGGGATGTTTGACCAGTTTAACCAGATCATGCGCGATAAACCTGAAGACTTCCTGTTCCTGTCAGGAGACGACCCGGTGGCCTTACCTATGATTGCTTTAGGTGCCGCAGGAATTATATCCGTTGTAGGCAATGCTATTCCGCGCCAGTTTTCGGATATGATCAGGCTTTGTTTAAACAGTGACTTCAAAACAGCGCAAAAAGCCCATTCGGCTTTTATTGAATTTACAAGACTGTTGTTTGCGGAAGGCAACCCGGCAGGTGTAAAGAGCGCGCTGAAGTATTTAGGGATCTGCGGCGATATGGTAAGGCTTCCCCTGGTAAAGGTGAGCAGCGGTCTTTCAGAAAAAATAGCTTCGGAAACGCAAAAGATTGTAAAATAAAAACCCGTACGTTTAAGCGTACGGGTTTTAGTGATAAGATAAAGTAATGAACTATACTTTATTCTTTGTTTTTTGATTCCTGAATTTCCAGACGAATAGCTTGAGCTAAATTTTTAAGATCTTGCATCCCTTTACGAACACGAGTTCCGGCAGCGCTGTTGCCTTTGTTGTAGAATTTGTCAGCATCCGCTTCCAAAGATGCCACAAGATTTTTTACATCAGTAAATTTTTTCATTTGAGTTACTCCTTTTAAATATTGAGGTTTATAGTTTAATTAAAGCTAATCTAACGTGTTTTAATTTAAAAAAAAACTTTTCAACATAAAAAATACTGCCTTTACGGTGGTTTTTTTCCACATTTTAAATATGTTGGTTACCTCAATTATTTATTATAATCAACCAGCAGCATTAATACTCAATATATCCACAATATCTATATTTTATATTTACTCTCGTCAATAATTATTTGCGCTTTAATTAAACACCGTACTATATAACATTAACTTTACATTACATAAATTTAAAACGGCAGCAACACGCAATATTATGGCTATTTAATATTTTTTTAATATTATATAATTCTTTTTAATACGCCAGGATGATATTGATGTGTTTTTATAACCAATTCTCCAAATAAAGTGTTGGCCCAGGCAAACCATTTACGCGTAAAATCAGCAGGATTGTCTTTATTAAACGATTCGTGCATAAAACCTGTGCCGGCGTGCGTAGTTTTCAGCCATCTTAAACAAGTAATTATCTCCCTTTCGTTAACAGATGTTAAGGCACGGATGATGATACCCATAGGCCATATATAATTTAGTCCCACATGCGGGCCGCCTATTCCTTCGGCTGCTTTTCCTCTAAAAAAATATGGATTAGCTGAGCTTAGCAACATTCGCCTGGTATTTTGATAAAGCGGGTCGCTTACTTTCATAGCGCCCAGGTAAGGCAGGGCCAGTAAACTTGGCACATTGGCATCATCCATAAAGGATTGATTGCCATAACCATCTACTTCATAAGCCAATATGTTGCCGTAAACCGGGTGGTGACCGATGGCATATTTTTGTAATGCAGTGTAAACTTCTGTAGCGAGTTTTCTGCACTGCGCAGCCGTAATATGGTCATGTGCAATTTGCTCGTACATGATAGCCATTTGATTGAGACTAACCACAGCAAAGTAATTGGACGGCACCAGGAAAGGGAATATCGTAGCATCATCCGATGGCCTGAACATGGAACATATTAAACCCACAGGCTTTATTGGATTGCCGTAGCCGCCGTTTGGTACCGTATCACTGGCTACTTCCGTCCGCCGTTGAAAATGGTAGGGTCC
>JANYAB010000812.1 GCA_025355225.1 Bacteroidota bacterium | reverse complement strand
CATACTCCGGTGCAAGTCAGCGGACTCAGCAACATTATTCAAGTTCGGGCGCGCGATTATCAAAATCTTGCGGTAAAAGCCGATGGGACGCTCTGGGAATGGGGCGGCAATAAGGCCGGACAGGCGGGAAATAACACCTTTGGCACCGTGAACCGAACCCCAGTTCAAGTCAACTGGCATTAGCGGGCGAGTCGGGTCGGTGGGGCTCTGATTGTGATGCAAATACCGCAGTCCGTAGTTTTTCGACTACGGACTGCTATGTCCGGAGACTGCATCTCCACTTTACCCCGCCCAGCCTTCTCTGTCCAAACTCCGGAAATCTATTGTTGTTTTATTTATCCTGCGACCCGTAGTTTCCAACAACTGGTTAGTATGTCTGAAGACTGTCTTCCGTTAGCGCAATCTTTCTTCTGCAATATCGTTATTCCTTTCATATTTCATTGCAGCCTGGAAGCCGAAGCTCTGATTGTTAGAAAAACTAAAGAAGATAAATAAGCATGATACAACCCTTAGCGTACGTACATCCTCAGGCTAAAATAGCCGACAATGTTACTATTGAGCGTTTTGTAGTTATTCACAAAGATGTAGAAATTGGCGAAGGCACATGGGTCGGTTCAAGCGCGACGATCATGGATGGTGCACGTATCGGTAAAAACTGCCGTATTTTCCCCGGGGCAGTCATCTCGGCGCCGCCGCAGGACCTTAAGTATCGTGGTGAAGCCAGCACCGTATCGATCGGCGATAATACCACCATCAGGGAATGCGTAACGCTTAACCGGGGGACGGCCCTGGACAAGAACACGACAACCATTGGCAGCAACTGCCTGCTGATGGCTTATGTGCACGTGGCGCACGACTGCATAATCGGAGACAATGTGATCATCACCAACGCGGTGCAGTTAGCAGGCCATATCAATGTGTATGACTATGCCTACATCGGGGGCACCTCGGCTGTACACCAGTTCGTGGAGATCGGCACACACAGCATGATATCCGGGGGATCGCTGGTCCGTAAGGATGTTCCTCCGTTTACCAAAGCGGGGCGCGAACCGTTGTCCTATATCGGCGTCAATTCGGTTGGTTTACGACGAAAGGGTTATTCTCCAGCCACGATCAACGAGATACAGGAAATTTACCGGATTATCTTCCTAAAAAAATATAATGTCACCAAAGCGCTCGATATTATCGAAGCAGAATTTGCACCTACTGTTGAAAGGGACGAGATCATTAGTTTTGTCTCCGGTTCGCAGCGCGGTATCATGAAGGGCTTTGGGATTTAACGAGCCAGTATTCCATCCCACAGGTCTTTAATAATTATATCCTGTTGGACTCCAATAACCCGCGGGTTGACGGTCAACTGTCCACCTATATCCGAAATTGGAATTTCGGATATATTTGCCTCGTCGTCTTTAACTACACATTATCAATCTTTTCAAATCTGCCCCGGTAAGGTAATAACAAACGACGCGCCCTCGCCTTCAACAGATTCCACTTTAATATGGCCTTCGTGCGATTTTATAATATCATAACTTATTGATAAACCCAAACCTGTTCCCTCGCCGGCGGCCTTCGTGGTAAAAAAGGGTTGGAATATCTTTTGAAGGATGTTTGGAGAAATACCAATGCCGTTATCCGTCACGATGATCAGCACGTTGTCACCGTCCTTTTTAGTGGCTACAGACACAAAGGGCTTATAATCTTCGCCCAATTTTTGCTTTTTCTGCTGAATAGCGTAAAAGGCGTTATTAAACAGGTTGAAAAGCACTCTTTTTAAGGCTTGCGGAACAATGGGTATTTGATCTATATGCTCATCGAACGCGGTTTCGCGGGATGCCGAAAACGTGGTGTCCTTTGCGCAGAAGCCATTATAACTTAGCCGAAGACTTTCGGCGGCCAGTTTATTAATATCCGTCAGTTCTTTTTGCCCGGTATCCACCCGCGAATGTTCCAGCATTCCTTTTACAATGCTATCGGCGCGTTTGCCGTGCTGGATTATTTTCTCCAGGTTTTGCCTTATGTCATCGGCAGCAGCCATAGCTTCTTCCGGGTCGTTGTTCCTTAATTCTTCACACAGTTCGTTTACCAGTTCGATTGTTACGTCCGCGAAATTATTTACAAAGTTCAGGGGGTTTTGTATCTCGTGCGCTATGCCGGCTGTGAGCTCACCCAGTGAGGCCATTTTCTCTTTCTGTATCAGCAGCAGCTGGGCACGGCTAAGTTCGTGGAGGGATTTCTGCAATTCATTTTTTTGAAACATCAGCTCGGTTGTCCGTTCTTCAACACGCTGCTCCAAAAGCACATTCTGTTGGGTGAGGGTTTGCCGTTTTTCCTCGTTCAGTGCATTCAGATCCTTATGGTACTGTAGCTTTTTCCTCTGGCTCACCACAAAAACAATGAGAAAGCCGGTAAACAGCAGTACCATGGCAGAGATACCGACGATAACGCGGTACTCTAAACTAATTTCCAGTAGTTGCATAAAAAGCCCTCGTTATAAAAAGACATAAAATGATATAAGCTGCATCGTGAACTTTCCAGATATGAAGCGCCAGCAACCTGTTTTGGGTGATCATCGGCACATAAAATAGAAACACAAAGAAATTGATTGCCACGTACATACTCAGGCCTGTTACTATCCAGAAGACAGGCCCTTTAAAGGCGGTATCATTTTCATCGTTTAGTGCCGAAAGGTAATACAGCATGCAGTAGATCAGCAGCAGGTAAGCCTCGGCCGACAATAAGTTACCGCTTAAATGACCGGGAAAAAAAAAGTTCTCTGAAACGGCGAAATCGACGATGAAAAATAAAACGAACGCCAAAGCAATGACTTTCTTTAGCGTTTTAAATTGCGGCTGCGGGAGCGAAAT
>JANYAB010000760.1 GCA_025355225.1 Bacteroidota bacterium | reverse complement strand
GGATGCGGTTAAGATCATCTTCTGATAAAAAGGGGATCTCAATAGTGCCTTTGCCCTGGTTGCTTAATTTAAGTTTAACTTTTGTGCTGAATTTAGATGCCAGGTCATCCTGTATTTTCTGTACCTGGAATGATAGTGGCTCGGGTTGTTTGCCTTCTTTTTTAACCGGCGGCCTTTGCAAGTCGCGGACCAGTTCTTCCACTCTACGCACGGATAATCCCTGGTGGATGATTTGCTGATGGATGTATATTTGCTTCATCGCGTCATCAACGCCAATCAGCGCACGCGCGTGCCCCATACTGATCTGTCCATCACGGATGGACGCCTGTATGCTCGGCGGTAATTTTAATAAACGCAGGTAATTGGTTATAGTTGATCGGTTTTTACTTACGCGCTCCCCAAGTTCTTCCTGTTTCAGGTTACACTCATCAATCATACGCTGAAAACTTAAGGCCACCTCTATAGCATTTAGATTTTCGCGCTGAATGTTTTCGATCAATGCCATCTCAAGCATTTGCTGATCATTAGCGGTACGAACGTACGCGGGAATCTGCGTTAAGCCGGCCAGTTTTGAAGCGCGCAAACGGCGCTCTCCCGAAATAAGCTGGTAACGGTGTGCATTAACACGTCTGACTGTAATCGGCTGTATAAGCCCTTGTATTTTTATAGAATCAGCTAATTCTGATAAAGCGTCATGACCAAAATCGGTACGCGGTTGAAAGGGGTTAACCTCAATTTCCGATATATTTATTTCATTCACCGAGCCCATGGCATTCATTTCCGAGCTCGAACCAAATTCACTTTTATTGGGGAATACGTTTACAGAATCATTCAATAGGGCGCTTAGACCCTTGCCCAAAGCATTTCTCTTTTCTGCACTCATTTTTATATCGTTTCTGTAGTCGCTATGGCTTTATCTCTTACCATTCCATTCTTACGGACAATTTCGCGGGCCAGGTTAAGATAATTAATAGCGCCTTTGCAGGTAGCATCATGCATAATAACCGACATCCCAAAACTGGGGGCTTCGCTTAAACGCGTATTACGCTGAATAATTGTATCAAATACCATGTCTTCGAAATGTGTCCTTACCTCTTCAACCACCTGGTTCGACAGGCGTAATCTTACATCGTACATGGTTAACAGAATTCCTTCTATCTCGAGTGTTGTATTTAAACGTGTTTGAACAATCTTTATCGTATTTAAAAGTTTGCCCAATCCTTCCAATGCGAAATACTCACATTGCACAGGAATTATTACCGAATCAGCCGCGGTTAATGCGTTGATAGTGATCAAACCCAATGATGGCGAACAATCAATGATTATAAAATCATATTCATCGCGAAGCAGGTTAAGCACCGCTTTCATTTTAAACTCGCGATCGGTGAGGTTGATCATCTCAATCTCGGCACCTACCAGGTCTATATGTGCCGGAAGAAGGTCGAGATTGGGCGTTTCGGTTTTTTGAATGGCCTCATGAGGATCAACCTGGTTAATGATGCACTCATAAATACTATTCTTTATTGTACGGGGATCAAACCCAATACCTGAGGTTGAATTAGCCTGCGGGTCGGCATCAACGAGCAATGTTCTGTACTCCAAAACCGCTAAACTTGCAGCCAGGTTTATGGAGGATGTAGTTTTTCCTACACCACCTTTCTGGTTGGCTAAAGCAATAATTTTACTCATTCTATATTTCCAATGTTTTTAATACAGGGTCGGTTTTATACCAATGAAAAATGAAAGCAGAAATCTCTATTTTCGCAAAGGTATTTTACCGTGCCAAAGATACGTAATTAAACAATTCGGAAATCCACAGCTTGCGGTAACTTACAAACAAAAACAGTTATTGAATTATTGATTTATTGAATTAATGAATGGGGTTTTGTTATGTCTTTAAAGATCAATCAGTTCAAATCAATAATTCTATAATCCAGCCATTCTATAATTATATCCATGATCACAATCATCTCATCAACTAACCGGGCAGCAAGTTCAACGCTGAAACTGTCACTGTATTATCAAAATAGATTACGAGAAAAAGGAATCGAAGCCGGCTTATTGTCACTTACCCAATTGCCTCCAAACTTGATAGAAACTGATCTGTATGGTAAAAGAAGTGATGCCTTTGAACCCATACAGGAGATTATTACTCAAACTCAAAAATTTCTGTTTGTGATACCTGAATATAACGGCAGTTTTCCGGGGGTTTTAAAAGTTTTTATTGATGCCTGTTCGCTTCCGGAGAGCTTTTATGAAAAAAGGGCTGCATTGGTAGGTTTGTCATCCGGAAAGTATGGTAACATTAGGGGGATAGATCATTTTACCGGGATCTGCAATTATATGCACTTACATGTAATGCCTTTGAAAATTCATATAGCGAGTATAAATAAAGAGTTTGACGAGAATGACAACCTTTTTAAAAAGGACACAGTGCAGTATACAGATGAGCAGATAGATAAATTTATTTTATTTTGATTGCATTTTATTTTCCATTAATCAATTTCGCCATTAAAAACGCGGCGGCGGCAGCTAATGCGCCGATTATCAGCACTTTTAAAGCCCCTGACAAAGGTGGTTGCCCGGTTACTTTGCTTTTAAAATAGCCAAATACAAATAAACATACCATAGTAATGGCACAAGAGTAATACAATGCTTTTTGTGAATTGTCGATGAAGAAATAAGGCGATAGCGGTATAATACCACCGACGATGTAAGATAAACCTATAGTAACAGCACTTTGTGAGGCCCTGTTAGCTTCAGGTTTTTCGAGTCCTAATTCGTAACGCATCATAAAATCAACCCATTTGTCGGTATCCTTTGCCATTTCATCAGCTACCTGGTCCTGCAACTGTGCAGATAATCCAAAACCGGCAAATACTTCTTTAACTTCTGCCTTTTCCTGTTCGGGTACCCGTTTAACTTCATCATATTCGCGCTTTAATTCTGACTCATAGTGTTCAGCTTCGGTTCGGCCAGCCAAAAATCCACCAAGCCCCATGGCTATCGAACCCGCAACTATCTCGGCGATACCAGCCGTTACTACGATGCCCGAAGAGCTAACCGCCCCGCTTAAGCCCGCAGCCAATGCGAAAGGGACAGTTAAACCATCAGACATACCGATAACAATATCCCGTATAGTATCAGAGCTTTTTAAATGATGTTCGTGATGCATTCAATAAAAGTACATGCTAATAAATCATTATCACCATAAAAATATAATTTATGATTAGTCTGAATTAGTGTTTCAATTAAAAAAAGCAATACATTTGCAGTCTATACCTTATTACATGCGATATTTTTACCCACTACTTTTAATAACACTTCTCCTTCCTTTTTATTCCCAGGCACAAAGTAACTATAAGCCGGGCTATGTGGTTACCCTAAAAGGCGATACCATACATGGTTTTATTGATTATAAAGAATGGGAGAATAACCCGGGCAGCATCAATTTCAAGCCGGCACTAAATGAAGCGCCAAAACAATTTACCCCAGATGAAATTAATTATTTCCAGGTTGGCCAACTGGAAGCCTACCGTAGATATAATGGCCCGGTCAGTACGGACCAGGTTAACTTAAACAATCTGACAACTGGCAGAGACACAAGTTTCAGAACTGCAGCAGTGTTCTTAAAAGTTGAGCAGGATGGCAAATACTTAACCCTGTATTCGTATACTGATGACTTGAAAAAAAGGTACTTTGTAACAGAAAAAGCAAACAATAAACCGTTTGAATTGATTTACAGAATTTATCTTAGCCCCGATCAGGGTAACGGTAAAACGGTAACTGAAAATAAATACAAAGGGCAGTTGATCTATTTGTCGTCCAAATACAATAGTAATACAGATAACTTAAAGACGTCAATCGAGAATTCCAGCTATGATCAGGATCTGATAAATGTTGTTAAAAGGATAAACCCCGCCGAAAAACAAGTGACATCCCGCCATAATTCTGGTATTTCCTTCTATGCCGGAATAAGCTCGGGAGCAACATCTGTTAAGCCTCCCAGCAACAGTACATTATATGGCTCAGACCCTTCCAGCGTTAATTCCCTCCTGCCCAGGATTTCCTTTGGAATTAATGCTTATACAAATCCTGAAGTTGGAAAACTGATTTTTAGAGGAGAAGTTGCATTGGCTGTAAATACATTTAAAACCTATTATAAGGAATACTATTATGATAACGCTAAATCATATTTTTCTTTTAATCAGTATACCTTGTCTTTCAGTCCCCAGGTACTCTACAATATTTATAACTCTAACCCATTTAAGTTTTATTTAGAAGGGGGAGTGTCTGTTAATTTCTCGAAATATGGCAATAGTAAAT
>JANYAB010000706.1 GCA_025355225.1 Bacteroidota bacterium | reverse complement strand
TTATACCGCTGCCTCTTTTAGAGACACTTGCCTGACGGCAGAATTTGGCTACTACAATCTGAACGCTGGTACTAATAACCCAGCCGTTAATTTTGTGAAGGTGTGGACGGTATCGCCTAAAAATTCGTATTATCCCTTCGCCACCTTCAGGGATAATAATGGTCAAACAATAAACTACTCGAGTGGGATAGTATTTTTCTAATTGATAGCTACAATCGCTTTTTTCAGCGTTTTATCATTGCTGTTCAGCACCTGGAAGTAGGCCGTATCTCCCCATTTGTAGCGGGCGGCAAAAGCTTTCAGCAATAATTTGATATTATCCTTCGAAATTCTGATCTGGTCAGAATCCATTTCCTTCAGGGTTTGCGACGCATACAGGATAAAATCATCGAACTGGTCGTTATTGATACTGTAATTTTTCAAAAAATCGGAATCTGTAGCGAAACTATTCAGTGCCGTCTGCATTTTGTCGATCACAAAGGCGTTAAAAAGTTGCTGATTATTCAGTTCCTGGATCAACGTGGTGTTGCCGGTGGTATCTGCCGGAACAAACACGTCGGGCATTATACCGCCCCCGCTAAAAACTTTTCGTCCTCCGGAAGTATGATACATGGCTGCTTTTTTAAAAGCGCTATCGCTAAGATAGCTTTGTTCCGAAAACAACTCGCCTTTCTGCACACGTTCTGCCAATTCATTCCTGTAGTTTTCAATACCCTCTTTATATGATTTTTGGATCGACCGCCCGGATGGGGTGTAATACCTCGCCACTGTTAAATTAATGGCCGACCCGTCGCCAAAACCAAATTGCTGCTGCACCAGCCCTTTCCCGAAAGACCTGCGACCTACGATTACCGCACGATCAAAATCTTGCAGGGCGCCGGCTAATATTTCACTTGCGGAGGCGGAATATTCATCAATTAAAACAGCGAGTTTGCCATGCCGAAACAGGCCTGAATCGGTTACGAGGTAGTCTTCACGGGGTTGATGCACGCCTTTTGTAAAAACAATCAGCTTGCCTTTGTCTAAGAACTCGCTCGCCAGTTCGGTGGCCGAGTTTAAATACCCGCCTCCGTTCCCCCGCAGATCGAGCACCAATTTCTGCATGCCTTCGCGATTAAGTTTCTTAAGGGCCATCCTGAAATCAGAGTCGGTTGTTGAAGCGAATTTGCTGATCTTGATGTACCCGATTGAGGGTGCAACCAGGTATGAAGCGTCGAGACTGCTAAGGTCGACATGGCCGCGTTTTACATGGTAAACCTTTATCATTTTACTGGCAGGCCGTATAATGGAAAGCGTAATTTCCGAATCTTTTTCGCCCTTGAAAACCCTGTTTACTGCAGCCTGTGTAAGATGTGTGCCTGAGAATTTTTTGCTATTGACATCAATCACCCTGTCGCCGGTTATAATGCCCGCGTCATGGGCGGGGCCGTCGTTATAAACCTGGGTGATGATCAGCGTATCCCGTAATACCTGGTACTCAATGCCTATTCCATTGAAGCCGCCATCCAAACGTTCGTTGATAGACTCCGCCTGCTGTGGTGGCAAATAAAGCGAATGGGGATCAAGATTTTGTAATACATTATTAACGGCGACGCCCTCAATACTATCTACATTAACGGAATCAACATAGTCATTACGCACCAGGTGTAAAACCCTCGAGATCTTGTTATTTGCGGAAAATGAAAAACCACGGCGCATATTATCCCCCAGCGACAGGCCGATGCCTACGCCCAGCAAAATCAGGATCAACGACCTGAAAATAATGGCAGCAGTTCTTTTCATTCTATATTTGCAAAGTTAAGCATTGGGTATCATTGCAAATAATTTATTATATTGTACTATCCTTGGAATTAACGATTTTTAACGATTTTTGTTAAAAGAATTGCATTAAGATGGAGAAGACTACCGAAAAAGACTCTTATTACAGTAACCTGGAGCAAATGCCGGTATCCGAGATCCTTAGATATATTAATAAGGAAGACCATACCGTTGCCGATGCGGTAAAAAACGCCATCCCGCAAATAGAAAAACTGGTTGCTGCTGTTACAGAGAAAATGAAGAAAAACGGGCGCCTTTTTTACATCGGCGCCGGTACCAGCGGACGTTTGGGCGTTGTGGATGCCTCTGAATGCCCGCCAACATTCGGCGTTCCGTATGATAGGGTGGTGGGGTTAATAGCCGGTGGAGACAGCGCCATCCGCAAAGCCGTTGAATTTGCTGAAGACGACATCGAACAGGCCTGGAAGGACCTTTTGGCTCACCGCATCAGCGAAAAAGATGTGGTGGTAGGTATTGCGGCATCGGGTACAACGCCTTATGTGATTGGAGGCTTACGTAAGGCCAATCAATATAATATAGTTACAGGCTGTATTGTATGTAATACCGGCAGTCCGGTTGCTGCAGAGGCGCAATACCCTGTTGAAGTAATTACCGGACCCGAGTTTGTAACCGGCTCTACGCGTATGAAGGCCGGCACGGCGCAGAAACTGGTATTAAACATGCTGAGCACCGCGGTGATGATACAGTTGGGTAGAATAAAAGGGAATAAAATGGTGGATATGCAGTTAACTAACAATAAACTGGTGGACAGGGGAACGCGGATGGTGATGAACTATACCGGCCTGGGCGAACAGGAGGCGGAAGACCTTTTATTAAAATATGGAAGCGTTAGAAAAGCTGTAGAAGTGTATATGCAGTTTAAATAATGTGCAGATTTCAAATGTGCAGATGAGAAAATGTGCAGATGTGCAGATGTGCAGATGATAGAAATGCAGATGGTAAAATGCACATTTGCGAATTGATTAAGTAACTAAAATTAAA
>JANYAB010000503.1 GCA_025355225.1 Bacteroidota bacterium | reverse complement strand
ACGCGCCCAATGGAATTATATTACTACATAAAACCGGGCGAACTCAATAGCCCAAAAAATGAAAAAAGGATTCTCAGCAAAAAAGGTAAATAAAATTTGCGTAACCCAAACGTTACATATAGATTTGCGTAACTCAACCGTTACGCATTATGCAAAGAGATCTCGTTATCAAATGGTTTTTTCCTCACCATCCCGAAAAAGTATGGGAATTCCTGACCAATCCTGAATTTGTAAACCAATGGCTAATGAAAAATGATTTTAAGCCGATAGTTGGCCATAAATTCCAGTTCCATAGTAAGCCATTACCCAAAATGGGCTGGGATGGCATTGTATATTGTGAGGTGCTGGAAATAATACCGAACAAAAGACTGGTTTAAACCTGGAAAGGAGGCCCTAAACCGGGGGTTATAGGGCTGGATACTTTACTTATCTGGTCATTGAGTGCCGAAGGTGAAGGTACAAGGATGGTATTGGAACACAAGGGGTTCAAAGGATGGAAAAATTATATTGCCAGTATATTTATGGAAAAAGGCTGGAAAAAAGGTATAACACGCAGAATGAATAGCGTTTTAAACGAAATGAAATGAAAATAAGTACAGACCCCTTCCAAAAGCTCAAATCATGCTGGTCTCTACAATCGTATCAACATTTAACGGTCTTTTTCTTCTTTCCCAATGAACCTTTATTTTTTGCTTTCAAAATATATTCAGCAGCGTCCGGTACCTTACAGGCCGTTCCTGTCTTGTCAACTATCACAGTACCGATTTCTTTTGAAGCGATGATGGCGTCTTCAGTCAAGGAAGTTACATAAGAGCCAACTGCGATCACGAAAACATTCATAGCATTTCGAACGCGATTATCCACAGCGTGAATATTTTGAACCACTCTTTGCAGCAGGGCCTTTAAAGCTAATATATCCAGTTCGCTATCGGGTTTAAGCGCTACAAGATTGCTCAATGTTGCCCATCCTGCAGCTGCAATATGCTCCTCCCCGGCATCGATCCATTCCATTGCCAACTCGAAGCCGTGTTTGCTTCCGGTTGCTACCCAGGGGACTGTATACTCGCTGATATTGTTAGAGATGGCCTGTTTTACCCAGGTTTGCAGATCTGTTTTGGTCATTTTTTCGTCGTCGGCAATTAACCCTGCCAGGTACATTGCATCGGCGTTTCCCGTAGCATACAAATCCTTTGCTAATTGATAGTCAGTTTTAATCCTTTTTTGAATCGGTTTTAAATCTTCAACTTTAACTCCAAAAAAGGGCTCCTTTACGCCATGCTTTAATAATATCTTCTTAATATTTTCATTGCCCAGCGATTCCAGTTCTGATATGATTTCCTCTACTGTCATAATAGTCATCTAAATATTTTCCAATTTTTATTCAACAAAATATCAAGCAAATATCCATGAGCCTTCAAATGTGATAATATAATAAAATTACAAAAAAACGCTAATTATTAGGTTCAATATGAACAAGATAATCTGCAACCGATTGAGCAAAAATACATTGAACTTATTATTTAATGCCCCGTATAAGTATGTATTCAATAAATATGTTGGGCCTCTGTGCAGGACATAATACTCAATAAAATGAAACTAAGAATTCTTACACTTGTATTTTTTGCCGCGATATATTTATCGTCATGTAAAAAAGATGCCATAACACCCGTAGTCAATCAATCAAAGGAAAGTCAAAACCTCGCAACCGCTTCTACAGGTTTAAATCAGGGTTCTGTAACTAACCTAATTACAGGATACTTACGCCTTGAATTGGGCAAAGACGCCATAAATACTGATAATATTATAATCGATTTTAAAGCGGGATCGAAAACGACCTATGTTAAAGGTGAAGATGCACCCACTTTCCAGGGATTTGGCAAGGTTAGTTTATCAAGCTTATCGAGTGACAGCATACCCTTAGCTATTAATATACTTCCTTTACCTACACAAAGCCTTACCATAGGGTTAAAAGTAAAGGCCAAAACAGATGGCATTTACAACTTAAGTATGACTACAATAAGCTCCATACCCGATATATTTGAAATATGGCTTATGGACAGTTATAAAAAGGATTCTCTTGATTTTCGGGTTAATTCCAGTTATGCTTTCAATATTTTTAACAGCGATACCAGCTCGTTTGGCGACCATAGGTTTAGCCTCGTTATACGTCAAAACAAAGCGATAGGGGTACATTTGCTGAATTTTATGGCAACTAAGACTCCCGAAGGAACACAGGTAGGCTGGATAACCGAGTTAGAAAAAAACTACACCAGTTTTACTATTGAGAGAAGTACTGATAACGGTCAAACTTATAAGGCACTTACCAGTTTTATATCTTCCGCTGCATCAAACTACGGCTTTTTGGATAAGACCCCCGTTAGTGGTGTTGACCTTTACCGCTTAAAACTCCAGGACCTGAACGGAACTATAACTTATTCAACTCCGATTTCGCTCAACTATTAAAATACGCCTACGCCAGAATGCAGGTGGGAAATTTTCAAAATCCCACTTTAAGTTAATTATCTTTTTCCTACCTTGGTTGCACAAACTAAACCAATGAAGTTTCTTAAGGCTTTTCTCTCGATAGCTATAACATTAATTTTTATTTGGGCACTAAACACCAAATTTGGAGACATCCCTCCTCTTGGTAAGTTTCTGAGCCCGGCAGTCGGCTTTTGGCAGAATGCCGAAAGTAAACATAGCAATGCTGCCGAAAATCTGCTATTGGATGGCTTGCAGGCCAAAGTAACCATACAGTATGATGAGCATAGGATACCGCATATTTTTGCCGAGAACGATCATGACTTGTATTATTCCCAGGGGTATATTACAGCCCGCGACCGCCTTTGGCAAATGGATATACAAACACGCAGCGCTTCGGGTCGGCTGGCAGAAATAGCCGGGCGAAAAGCGTTGGATATAGACCGCTATCATCGGCGTATGGGCATGGTCTATGGCGCCGAAAATACTGTACGGGGAATGATGAAAGATCCCCTTATCAAAATGGTTGCTGAAGCATATACCGATGGCGTAAATAATTATATACACCATCTTTCTAAACGGGATTACCCGATCGAATTTAAATTACTTGATTATGCCCCCGAAGATTGGAAACCTATCAACTGTGCCTTTCTACTCAAATTAATGTCGGAAACGCTGGCTGGGGGCTCTGACCAGTTCGCCATGACTAATAATTTAAAACACTTTGGAGCGAAGGATGTAAATGATCTTTTTCCTGACTATCCGTTTCATGAAGACCCGATTATACCGGTTGGCACCAAGTGGGATTTTAAGCCCTTGCCTACCCCAAAACCGTCGGCAGGATTCATTGCTCAAATGACCGATAGCATTAAACCGAAAGAAAGAGTGCCGGGCATTGGCAGTAATAACTGGGCAATTTCTGGCAGCAAATCTGCTACGGGCTATCCTATATTAGCTAACGATCCTCACCTGAATTTGACCTTTCCTTCTATTTGGTACCAGATTCAAATGTCGTCGCCAACTGTAAACGTTTATGGCGTTTCATTGCCCGGCGCACCTTGTGTAGTGATTGGCTTTAACCAAAAGATAAGCTGGGGTGTTACTAATGTTGATGCCGATGTACTTGACTGGTACCAGGTGCGTTTTAAGGATAATACCAGGAATGAATATTGGTATAGTAACAAATGGAACAAGGTAAATAAACGCATCGAAGTAATAAAAATAAGAGGGCAAAAACCGCTTTACGATACCGTGCTTTATACCCACCATGGGCCTGTAGTGTATGATAGCAATTCACAACGACCTAAAGATCAGGAAAATATCCCAACCGGGAACGCATTGAGGTGGGTGGCCCATGATGAATCGGATGAGTTTATGACCTTTTACCTGTTAAACCGGGGGAAGGATTACGCAGACTACAGAAAGGCCTTAACCTATTTTACCGCACCTGCGCAGAACTTCATTTTTGCTGACTCGGATAACGATATTGCGTTAACCCCTAATGGAAAGATACCGCTGAAATTTAAAGACCAGGGGAAATTTATAATGGATGGCAGCGACCCTGCTAACGATTGGCATGGCTGGATACCTTATGATCAAATTCCAACCGTTAAAAACCCTCCCCGAGGTTTTGTAAGTTCAGCTAATCAATCACCTACTGACCAAACCTATCCATATTATATCAACTGGCAGTTTGGCTCTTATGATCGCGCCAAAAGAATAAATGACCTGCTGACGGTAATGCAAAAGGCGACTGTGGATAGTTTGCGTATTATGCAAACAGATGATTACAGCATGCGGGCACAGGATGTTTTACCCACATTGATCAAAGACCTCGACTCTTCAAAACTGAGTAAAAACCAACTGGAAGTATTGCAAATTGCGAAGAAATGGGACAAGCATTTTGCTGCAAACTCAATTGGCGCAAGTATATTTAACACCTGGTGGCAGAAATTTTATGAGATGACCTGGGGTGACGAATTTGAAAATAAAAACATGCTGCTCAATTACCCTTCAATTGACAGGACGGAACAGCTTTTGATAAAAGAACCGAATTCAAAATGGTTTGATGATATCAGAACACCTGTAAGAGAAACCGGTGCAGATATTGTGCTACGCTCCTTTATAGCAACTACAGACGAACTGCATCATAAATATGGTAACCCAGGCAAAAAATGGCAGTGGGGCCAGGTAAGAAAAGTTTATATTAACCATCTTGCTAATATACCTGGATTTGGCAGTGGCAATTTTGAATCAGGAGGCAACAGTTCATTGATTAATGCATTACGGGGCGGCAATGGGCCTTCCTGGCGCATGGTAGTGCAAATGGGGCCGCAGGTAAAAGGCTATGGCGTGTTCCCGGGCGGTGAATCGGGTAATCCCGGAAGCTTTTATTATGCAGATATGTTTAAAACCTGGAAAGATGGCCAGCTGAATGAATTGCTTTTTCTGAAATCGGCGAACGAAAATTCCGATAGAATAAAAACAATATTGATATTAAATAAGGCAAAATAAATCAACAGGTCATCCCATTCGCTTACAGTGGAATGGAATAACAAATTTTTAAAATAGATTTAAACAAAAAACTAAACGATGCTTTTCCTAATCATCCTTATCCTGTCCTTCGCTGCCGCTTATTTTTTACCCTGGTGGGCGGTGGCCATCGCTGCATTTTTAGCGGCGTTATTTATAGGTAAAACAATGAAGGAATCGTTTTGGTCAGGTTTTGGAGGTGTATTTATTGTTTGGACCTCATTGGCGCTGTTTAAAAGTATACCCAACGATCAAATACTGGTTAAGCGGGTTGCCCAATTATTTCATTTACCCCATTGGACACTCTTATTACTGGTAACCGCTATCATTGGCGGATTAGTTGGCGGCCTTTCGGCAATTTCTGGCTTTTTGGCAAAAAAAGCGGTTAGCAGTAAAGATTAAAAAGATTCTACATCACTTACAGCATAACAAAAAAGCCCGGCGAAATACCGGGCATACATTATCATCGCTGATTAATAATTACAAACTATTCAAAGTTTCTTTTAGTAAGAGAACTGACTCCGATGAACTTTTGGAACTTGCAAATATATCTTTCGAACTTATATTTGAACCATAAAAGGCAGCATTGGCATCCTTATCGATTCCTAAATTTGATCCATTGATGGAGATACCTGCAAAAAGCCCACGGCTGCGCGAATAGGAATAAACTTCGGCCTCCAGTTTGTAATCAGTATTGGCTGACGACGTCCTTCCAACGGGTCCTGCAGCCGCAGAAATATCCCCTCCAATCGTAAAGTCGCCATTTTTTACTTTGGCTAATACCCCTTTATGGCGAAATACCAATACCAAATCTACAGACTGTACACCAATCTGCGGGCCGATACTTCCGCCAGTGAGGGTAACGAAAACCGGATCGCTCCACTTACCATTGTCAAGTTTCACAACTGCCACCCCTTTTCCCCGTTTACCGCCGATGCCTAATCCGGCATTTATCATGCCGGGAATAATAACTATTCCTTCGTATTCTGCTATCAGGTCATGTGGAATACTTTCTTCCATCTTGCTAAATTCTTTCAATACGTTGACGGCGCTATGAATCTTTTCCGTTTCCTTATCTCCTTTTCCTGCAGAGGTTAGTACCAGGAAGAAACATAGTAATAGAGGTAGTTTTAAAAAATTTAGTGTTTTCATAGTATTGTATTTAATAAAATTTAACAACCCAAAATTCGCATTCTTGTTTGTTTCAAACAAGAATGAAATTCTAAAGCCGCTCAATTTTACAAATATAACAGCCTGCTTCCGCATTTCGGGCGTGCAGGTATTCGATAC
>JANYAB010000660.1 GCA_025355225.1 Bacteroidota bacterium | reverse complement strand
GATTAGAAATGCACCTTGTTTCAATACACAAAGAAATCAGAAAGTTTAAGCCGAGTGTAGTGATTCTTGACCCAATAACCAATTTTGTGAACGTAGGCTCCGCAGGTGAAGTGAAAAATATGCTGATCCGCCTGATCGACTTTTTACAAAATGAACAAATTACGGTAATGTTTACATCCCTTTCCCTAAATAACATTGTTAACGAACAAACGGACGAAGGTGTATCATCGCTTGTAGATACCTGGCTGCTTGTGAAGGATATCGAATTAAACGGAGAACGTAACCGGGGGATCTACGTGATGAAGTCACGCGGCATGAAACATTCCAACCAGGTCAGGGAATTTGTTATAAGTGACGAAGGACTTAACCTGATGGAAGTATACCTGGGTCCTGAAGGCATACTGACCGGGTCAGCGCGAGAGGCGCATAAATTGCAGGAAAAAACCGGCGAGACCCTACTTAAATATTCCGCGAGCCGCAAGGACCGGGAAATTTTGCGCAAACGAAAAGTGCTCGAAGCCAGAATAGCGGCTTTAAATTCCGAATTTGAATCTGCTGAAGAAGAACTTAATAAGTTTTACGAAGAAGAGGAGTTGAAAAAAGATATATTAAACCAAAGCCGGGAAACTATGACAAGGATAAGACGCGGGGATTAAATAATCGATAAATCCAAAACAGAAAAGAAATAATGACTGAAGTGAAAGAAAGATGGGAGTTAAGACTGTACGTTGCGGGCAAAACTGCAAAATCGGTAACAGCGTTCGCCAACTTAAAAAAATACTGTGAAGAACACCTTAAAGGCCAGTATAAAATTGAAGTGATAGACCTTTTAGTAAACCCTCAACTTGCTGAAGGCGACCAGATACTAGCTATTCCAACACTTGTGCGCAAGGTCCCAGAACCTATACGCAAGATTATTGGTGATCTGTCTAACGAGGAAAAAGTGCTGGTTGGTCTAAACATTATTCCAGTTTAAACATTATATCAGAATGGCAGAGCTAGGTAGCGTGTTAGATTTTGGGGAAGATGATAGCGTTTATATATTGCGCTTATTTATCATGGGGGCATCTCCCAATTCCACAAGGGCTGTTTCAAATCTTAAAAATATTTGTGAAAAGTATTTAAAGAACCGATACGAATTGGAAATAATCGATGTTTATCAGCAGCCTGGCAAAGCCGAATACGAACAGATCATCGCTCTCCCTTTATTAATAAAAAAGGCACCTGGTATTGAGAGGCGTTTAATTGGGGATATGTCAAATAGGGAAAGGATATTGAAAGGGCTGGGTATAAACTTTTAGCATTTTAATGGAAACGTCAAATTATTCTTACGAGCAATTATCAAAAGAGATCCGGGAACTTCGCTGGCAGTTGGAAGAGGCAAATGAAACTATAGAGGCCATTCGTACCGGCCAGGTTGATGCACTTGTTGTGCAGAATGGCAATGGCCATCAACTTTATACGCTAAAAAGCGCTGATCAAACTTACAGGGTCTTTATCGAAAAAATGAATGAGGGTGTTGCTACCATTAATAAAGAAGGGTATATACTATATAGCAATACCCGTCTTGCCCAGATGGTCCATCTCCCGCTCGACAAAGTTATAGGCTTATCATTTGAGGCGCTTGTAGCTGATGAGTCGAAAGAATTATACCGCTCAATTACCGAAGAAGGATGGATCAAAGATTGTAAGGAAGAAATACAACTCAAAGATTCCAATGGTAAACAAATCTGCTGCCTTGTATCCTGCACTGCACTGGAGCTAGATGAAGGCATGACTTTAAGTTTAATACTTACTGATCTCACGGTACAGAAAAAACATACGCATCAGCTCAAGATACAAAACGAACTATTAGAAGATGCCAGGTATTTAACCGAAAAATTGAATGATGAATTGGAAGACACAGTCAGGGCGCGCACCAAAGATCTGCTGATAAGCCGGGAACATTTTAAACTTTTGGCGAACCACATAACCCAGATGACATGGACAAACTTGCCAAACGGGAAGGTTAATTACTTTAACCAGCGCTGGTATGATTATACCGGTCTTACTTTTGAACAAACCCGGGAATGGGGCTGGAAGGCCGTTGTACATCCCGACGATCTGGCAAATACTATTGCAAAATATATGTCTGCACTGCAATCGGGTCAAATTTTTGAAGTTGAAAACCGTTACCGGAGAGGAAAAGATGGTGCTTATCGCTGGCATTTGAACAGGGCAATCCCATTAAAAAATGAAAATGATGAAATCATTTTCTGGGTCGGTACTGCAACCGATATTGAAGAACAAAAAAGGGAATTGGACCGTAAAGATGAGTTTATTGGTGTTGCCAGCCACGAGCTCAAAACACCTTTGACGGGCCTAAAAGGCTATTTACAGTTGATGACGTTTTACAAAAATGACGACCTTCCCCCACGAATAAAGCAATACCTTACTAAGGCTAACATGGCTATTGGTAAGTTGCAATACCTGGTTGATGACCTGCTGGATGTAAGTAAAATAAAAGCCGGTCGCTTAAATTACGGTATGCAAATTGTTAATTTAAAACAGATTGTTGACGATTGCATAGAAAATGCCATCCATATATATCCGGCCTTCACTTTTGAAATTGATAATAAAACGGGGTTTATGGTCAAGGGGAATGCCGAACGGTTAGAACAGGTATTGATGAACCTGGTAAATAACGCCGTAAAGTATTCGCGTGACGTAAAAAAAATTACCATAAAAACACTTAAGCTCGAAAACTGGGTGCGGGTATCAGTAACTGATTTCGGTATAGGAATATCCGAAGAACAAAAAAATAAAATATTTGAACGTTTTTATCGTGTTTCCGACAAAAAAAATATGACAAGCGGTTTGGGTATGGGCCTCTATATATCTTCAGAGATCATAAATACCCATAAGGGCAAAATTGATGTAGAAAGCAAATTGGGAAAAGGCTCGACCTTTTACTTCGACCTTCCCTTAGAAAAGGCTTAACCAATATTAGCTGCACTCATTTAATTCATTTTTTATTTCCTTGTTCCTTCAAAGCCAATATTTATCTTGCAATTAAAATTATTTATTCGATAACGAGCCTGAATGACACTAAAAGAAATAAAAGACAAGATCGTTCATGGCGATTTTAAATCATTGATACATCCTGGCACTAATACGGATATCCATCCGTCGGATGTGGCGAGGATAATGGATACACTGCCTGTTGACATCGCTTTTGAATCATTTTCAGCATTTCCGGAGAAGAAGAAAGCCCTGCTATTTGCTTACCTCGGGCATTATCTGCAGCGAAAAATCATCAACAGACTAACTAAAGAACAGGGTTCTGCCATCCTGAACCATTTGGACTCGACCGACAGATATTCGTTCTTTATCTCCCTGGGTTCATTGGAGTGTTCAAAATTTATCGAATACCTGGATACCAGGAATAAAAAAGCCACCCAGGATATGCTTGGCTATCCGAAGCAAAGTGTAGCAAGGCTGGTTAATACGGAGTTCGCAACAATTAAAGCCGACATGACCATTGCGGAGGCAAATAAACATTTATGCGATAACCATATAGATTCGGATACAGCGAATGTGATATACGTTGTTGATGATAAAGGTAAATTGATAGATGATATACCTGTTCGGCGGCTGGTACTTAATGAAACCACCAAACGGATAAGTGATATTATGGATGGTGTGGTTATCAAGCTGAATATCGAGGACAACACTGACGAGGCCATTGCCAAATTCAAGGAGTATGACCGCACGGTGCTACCCGTTACCAATAATGAAAATTTATTGCTGGGTGTGGTAACTATTGATGATGTAATAGATGTTGCCGAGCAGCGTAACACCCGGGAAATGCAGCGGTTTGGGGGTGTAGAATCACTGGAATATCCCTATGTGCGAACACCTATTATTTCGCTGATAAAAAAACGCGGCGGCTGGCTCATTATCTTGTTTTTAAGCGAGATGCTCACAGCTACCGCTATGGGTTATTTTGAGAAGGAAATAGCCAAAGCAGTAGTGCTGGCCTTGTTTGTTCCCCTGGTTATCTCCAGCGGTGGCAATAGTGGCTCGCAGGCAGCCACGCTGATCATCAGGGCTATGGCTGTAAAAGAATTGGGCATAAAAGACTGGTGGTATGTAATGAAACGTGAAGTGCTGTCCGGGCTGTGCCTGGGCGTCGTTCTTGGCACCATAGGTTTTTTGCGTATTGCAGCATGGCAGCAGTTGCATTGGTACAATTATGGACCGAATTGGGAGCTTATGGGTATAACCATCTTTTTCTCGCTGATCGGAATAATTATGTGGGGCACCTTAAGCGGATCGATGATACCCATGCTGCTAAAAAAATTAAAACTCGACCCGGCTACTTCATCCGCGCCATTTGTAGCAACTTTAGTGGATGTAACAGGACTAGTGATCTACTTTAGCATTGCGGCTATTATATTGAGGGATACATTGTTGAAATAGGAAACAAACGATTTTTTTTGTAACTATGTACTAACCATAGCTGCGTCGCATGAAACAGACCTCAAAACTAATAAGTGCAATTGCCATAGTTTGCTTGTCTTTTTTTTCATCAGCATTATTTGCTCAATCCTATAAACCCCCGGTTTTCACCGATCCTGACAGGCTAAAAAAGATCGAAGCAACATACCCGGTCATCGATAAAATATACAAGGAATATGCAGAACAAAACCACTTTCCGGCTATTTCTTATGGAGTAGTGGTAGATGGCAAGTTGGTACATTCTGGTAAGGTAGGTTATACCGAATTATCAAATAAAACCGTGGCTAATAGTAAATCGGCGTTCCGCATCGCTTCCATGACCAAAAGCTTTACAGCTATGGCGATATTAAAACTACGTGATGAAGGAAAACTGAAACTGGACGACCCAGCTTACCTTTACATACCCGAAATGAAGGGCATGAAATATCTCACCAAAGATGCCTCCCCTGTTACCGTCCGCAATCTGCTTAGTCACGCTGCCGGATACCCCGAGGATAACCCCTGGGGCGACAGGCAACTGGCCAATACTGACCAGGAGCTGATAGATATCTATAAAAAAGGGGTATCCTTTTCCAATGACCCTGGGCTAGGGTATGAATATAGCAACCTGGGCTTCGCCACTTTAGGCTATATTATCAAAAGAGTGTCTGGCAAAAGCTATGAAGAGTATATTACAGAAAACATATTAAAGCCCCTGGGCATGACGCATACTTACTGGGAATATACTAAAGTACCCAAAGATTTGCTGGCGCATGGCTACCGCTGGATAGATAACCAATGGGTGGAGCAACCTTTATTGCATGACGGCTCCTATGGCGCCATGGGCGGGATGATCACCACTATTGAGGATTTCAGTAAATATGTAGCCCTTCATCTATCTGCCTGGCCACCGCGCGATGACGAGGATGCGGGGCCTGTTAAAAGAAGTTCGCTCGGTGAGATGCAATATCCATGGGATGTATCGGGCTTTAATGTGAACTATAAAACTGCAACCGGCAGGTCCTATCCTTTCGTTTCCGCTTATTGCTATGGCTTACGCTGGAGAAAATATGTTGACGGAACCACGGCAGTTGGCCACACCGGCGGGCTCCCCGGATTTGGCAGCGAATGGACGATATATCCAGAGTATGGTATTGGCGTGATCTCTTTCGCTAACTTAACTTATGCCAACGCCGGGTCGGTAAATGTGCAAGTGGCCGACACTTTGCTGAGGCTTTCAGGCATAAAACCAAGGCAGTTGCCTCCTTCTGATATTCTTACACAGCGGAAAAATGAACTGATAAAACTATTGCCATACTGGAATAACCCACAGACCAGCGGGATATTTGCCCAAAATTTTTTTATGGATTACTTCCCCGAAAGACTGAAAGCCGGGGCAACAGCAATATTTGAAAAAGCGGGAAAAATAAACGCCGTTGGTGATGTTATACCTGAAAACCAGCTAAGAGGGTATTTTACTATGGAGGGCGAACAAGCTACTATCAAAGTGAGTTTTACATTAACACCCGAAAATCCCGCACTGATACAGGAGTATCATATTGCGCTATTGGAGAAAAAATAAACCAATATCGAGGCCTGGTGCTTCGCATGAATATTTCTTTACCGTTGTGTTTTGACTAATCTATTTCGATTAGGGAATACTTTTTTTACATCATTCAGACGCTTTTAAATTATTTTTCACAAAAAAAAATAAAAACCTTATAAAAAGTCTACAATCATTAGTTTTTAGATTTATTTTTTGCTAAAATTATCGTTTATACCTGTTTTATTTATCATTTTCACATAAAAAATTGTAATTTTTTAGATATAATAATAAATAAATACTAATTTTATTAAATAATTAACTGAAATCATTCAACTAAACAAAAAAGCAATGAATTTACGCATACATTTATTCTTATTTGGAGCATTTCTCCTGTTTTGCTCACCGATTCTTGCTCAAAAGCTAACTGGAACGGTAACAAGTGAAGGAAAGCCTGTACCAGGCACAAGTGTTTATGCCGCGCCGACGGGCGTAGGCAGCTCGACCGACATGGATGGCAAATACAGCCTCGTTTTAAAACCGGGCACCTACCAGGTAAGCTTTTCGGCGCTCGGCCTTGAAAAGAAAACTATAACTGTACAGATTGCCAATGGCGAAACCAAAGTATTAAATGTTGACCTCGCTACTTCTACAGCATCCCTTGGTGAGGTTGTTGTAACAGGTAGCCGTGGTGGCGGCCGCACCAAAATTGAGTCGCCGGTACCCGTCGATGTAATCAGGTTAAACCAGATTAGCGAAACAACCGCAAAACCCGACTTGATGAGCCAGTTGAACCAGGCTGTGCCGTCTTTCAACTACAATAAACAAAGTGGCGGCGATGGATCAGATGCTATCGACTTTGCCAGCTTGCGTGGCCTGGGCTTCGACCAAACTTTAGTATTGGTGAATGGTAAACGACGTCACTTATCTGCCTTCGTGAACGAAGTGGGCACGCGTGGCCGCGGCAATAGTGGTACCGACTTAAATGCCATTCCTGAAGCTTCCATTGATCGTATAGAAATATTGCGCGATGGTGCTTCCGCACAATATGGTTCGGATGCGATCGCAGGCGTAATAAATATTATCTTGAGAAAGGATATTAACCACCTTAATGTTACCGGTGGATTTAGTGGTTATAATGATCAAAAATACAATACATTGAACAATGTTGACCCGGCGGGTTACTATACTGGTCACAAAATTGATGGACAAACCTTTACCCTTGGTGCAGACTATGGATTTGCAATCGGGAAAAATGGCGGCTTTATTAATATTGGTGCTAATTATGAAAACCAGGGTAAAACCTTCAGGGCCATAAAGGATACCAACTGGACTACAAACCCAAATACCCTTGAAGCCCAACCCGTGGCCCGTGAACGGAGAGCGTTTGGAGACGGCTCTGTTGTATCGGGTGGTGGTTTGTACAACATGGAGATCCCTTTAGCTGGCACAAAAACCACTTTCTATTCCTTCGGCGGATACAATTACAAACACTCAAATGTATACGCTTACACCAGGAGTTGGAACTACATGCAGGATGGTGTCAGCCTTCGTGCCAATCCAACAAAATTTCCAACAGATCCTACAACCGGTGCGCTGATCTTTGTACCGGGTATCATGAAAATAGATGCTCCCGCAGGTGCGCCCTATGATCCTAATAATGTATATTATGATCCGCAGGAGGACGTATATATAAAGGATGCATCGACTGCTTTTGGATTTAAAGGCTCAACAGCGAGCAAATGGGATTGGGATATCAGTAATAGCTTTGGGTGGAATGATTTCCACTATTGGGGCCAGAAGACTTTCAATGCCTCCTTGCCTTACGTAGCAGGTCAGCCAATACAAACACGTTTTGATGATGGTGGTTTCAACTTTTTGCAAAATACGGCAAATGCCGATGTAACAAAGCATTTTAGCGAAGTTGCCCAGGGATTACAGCTTTCTTTCGGCGGCGAATTCAGGTATGAAAGGTACGATCTATATGCCGGCGAACTTAACTCTTATGTAAATGGCGGGGCTACATTGCCTGACGGTACGGCAAAAGCATCGGGATCTGAAGGCTATCCAGGTTACCAGCCAACCACACCCGGTCATCCGGGTGATGCCACAATAGCCAGCAGGACCAATGAAGCCGCTTACGCCGAGGCATCTTTAGATATTACCAAACAATGGCTGGTTGACGGAGCTGCCCGCTTTGAAAATTACTCTGATTTTGGCTCCGTAAGCACATTTAAATTTGCAACCCGTTATAAGCTTACCGATAATTTTAACTTGCGCGGATCAGCAAGTACAGGTTTCCGGGCGCCTACCCTGCAACAGATCAACTTCAGCAATACAAACACCTCCATCATTGGTGGTAACCTGGTATATACAAAGCTTGTTCCAAACTATTCTGATGTTGCAAAAGCAGCAAACATACCCAAACTAACCCAGGAAACTTCTGTTAACTACAGTTTAGGGTTTGCGTGGGAGCCGATAAGCGGACTAACAGCAACAGTTGACGCCTATGATATTATAATAAAAAACAGAATTGTTATTTCTGGTTTGTATGCGGCGGGTGACCCGACATTGGGCGCTCCACTGAACAATATCTTAGCCAGCCAGGGAATTGGGGATGCCCAGTTCTTTGCCAATGCTGTTAATACCACCAACAAGGGTGTGGATATTGTATTGGACTATAAAACACGCTGGGGCAAAAACCACTTCGCTGTTTTGTTAGCCGGCAATATTCAAAATTTAACGATTGACAAGATCAACATCCCATCTACTTTCAAGGGCTCTCCATCTGATAGCGCAACTTTCTTTTCGGATAGGGAGCAGTATTTCCTGAAAGCAAGTGCGCCAAAGGCAAAATTCACACTTAACCTGGAGTACGGCTTCGACAAACTTTCGTTCGGTACCCGGTTTACTTATTTTGGCGACGTAAAGGAATTAGGTTTTGGTGAAACAGGCGCCCCTGCCAACGCCCCCGACCCATTCTTTCCTTATGTAACTTTGGATGCGACTAATACGCCGATACCCGAAATATTCGATTTTTCTCCCAAGGTTACTACCGACCTGTATGCGTCTTTAAAAATCAACAAAACCATGGCGTTGACAGTTGGCGTGGACAACCTGTTTAATGTACACCCTGATACAAATGTTATTAAAGGATCTGTGAACCCTAACAGTGGCAGTTCTTTTGGTGACAGCGAATCGGGCGGTCCTTTTGAAGCCGTACAAATGGGTTTCAACGGCATGAGAATATTCACCAAATTGGTATTCCATTTTTAATAGAATTTCAACCTCTACATTCACACCCCTGATCCACAAGATCAGGGTTTTTTTTTATTTGAGTTGATGTTTGCTGGCTGTCCATTAAATAAAATAATTTGAGATAAGTCATTTTATTCATTAGTTAAATTTCACATATTTGTATATCTATTTATCTTATTGGTTAATAAGCGCCCCTAAGTCAGCTTATGAAAAGAATTTTACTCGCTTTAACATTATTGTGCGGAGGTATTGGAGCCTATGCCCAGTCGCCCGCCGCAGCACCGGTGAAGGATACTACCAGGATATGGACCATTCACGGACAGAATACATTCTTAATCAACCAAAGTTCTTTTAACCATTGGGCTGCTGGCGGAACCAATGCGTTTGCAGCCAATGCGGTTTTTGACTATGATTTTGATTATAAAAAAGACAAATGGAGCTGGGATAATAAAGTGATAGCCGGCTATGGCCTCAGCAAGCAGAACGGAACCAGCTGGCGCAAAAATGATGACCGTATCATCGCAAATAGCTTACTGGGATACCAGGCTGCCAAATACTGGTTGTACACGTTTTATGTTAACTTCCAGACACAATTCACTAATGGATATAATTATAATGCTGATGGCACCCGCTCCCTCATATCGGCGCCATTTGCACCGGCCTATCTGACCCTGGGACCCGGCTTTGCTTATAAGAAGTCGGACAATTTCAGAATAAACATATCACCTGCTGCGGCACGCTTCACTATAGTGCAGAATGATTCACTCTCGTCGATAGGATCATTTGGCGTAACACCGGGAAATAAAAGCCTGTTTGAGTTTGGAGCATCGTTGGATGGTTATTACAAAGCCAATATTGCCACAAACATATCTGTTGAGAACATCTTGAAACTGTATGAGAATTACCTGAAAAGGCCGGGAAATGTTTACATGGATTATACCCTGAACTTGTTTATGAAGGTAAACAAGTTTGTGACCGTAAACGGCGGGTTCGAGTTGATCAATGATCCGAATGCTAAAGTGCCTGTATTGAACAATGGCGTAGAAGAAAATCACTCACTTTTCCAGGTGAAACAGATATTTGGTGCGGGGTTGACGTATAAGTTTTAATAAAAAACATTTTTGTCAGAATACTATTTTACGATGACTGACAATAGTTGAGCTGCCGCATTATTATAATGGAATACCTTACCTGGTTCCGAGATCAGGTGTTGTTCAAGAATATAATTCAATAAACGCGGAAGTATCAATTTTTACCTGGGAATGGGCTGTGTTTAAAAGCAATATGCAGGCGCAAAACGCAAAAAAACCTTTCTTCATAAAGTTAAATGTGATGCTTTTTTTGACAAATTTGGATGATTTTTGTTACAATCCAAATAAGGAAATGGAGTTTAGTGATTAGCTATTTTTGTAGTTAAATAGCATCCCAACAGGCTTTACACATCATTTCTACTTTTCTGATTCAATGATATCCCCACTATCGACACGGCCTTTTTTAATCAAAATAAAGCTATTTCCCCTGAATAATTTATAATCGCTGAAATATGAAGGGATACCCTCCGACACCGATATCCTGGGCCCGTTCATCACCGTATAATGCAAATGCGGGAATATGGCATCACCTGAAAAACCAATATTACCTATTTGTTGCCCCTCCTTTACTATCTCGCCTGTTTTTACCTTGATGCTACCTTTCTCCATATGTAGCATTATGCTGAATTCGCCGTTACCGTGATCAATTATTACATGATTACCCATTCCGGCAGGATCCATATTAGCGGGGATATTTGGTGATTGCACAGTTTTGCCGTTGAATTCATTATCCGGAATATTATTTTGCATTTCGATGATCTTCCCGGTGGCAGGTGCATACACGGGCTTGCCAAAAACATACCAGTTTTCCTTTTTGAAAGGATCATTTTGATACATACTCCCTTTTTCATCAATGTTTACCAGGTCATAAGCATAACGATTTGAATTAGCAATGATCCCTTTTGTCTGCTGTTCGGGTAAGCCTAGTGGAAACCTGCGATGATGTGAGTAAAAATCATGCCCATCCCAAACAAGAAGCTTTTCTTTTAAAGGAAGATTAAAACTTGTTTTAGATTTATAAACTTCCGGTGTGATCAGCTTTACAATCGATTCATCAAAATCCATCGGCAGCCGATGTTGATTAATATGCCCCCTATCCGAATAATTAAAAAAGAATTCATATTTCATATAGGCAATGTTTACATCGGGAGTAAACGTGTAAAACGGGTTAAAAACAGCCACGGTCTCGCCGGGTTTTATCACGGTCTTTCCGACTATATTAATACCTGGCGATTGGCCGTTATTATTAATTGATTTTTTTAAAACCAGTTTCGCGTTG
>JANYAB010000649.1 GCA_025355225.1 Bacteroidota bacterium | reverse complement strand
GTTCACGTTCACCATCACACTGAACAAAATTTAACACCAGTAAACACTTGATTATAAGCAATATAATTTAATTAACTATTAATTAACCATTGGATATCAAGCAGTTAAAAATCGACACTTTCAGGATTTGTAAACAATTATTTAGTTTTTTTGGCTTTTCGAAAAGCAATGTTCAGCTCATTTTTCTAAGGCAGCCCCGCTTTTGCTTATACTTCACGAAGCCTTAGCCGCGAGGCCGGTATCCGCGCAATCGGGTTTAGGTGGGTGAGGCTTGTGCTGGTTTGGATACTTGCGATAGTGGGGTGAACCTCATTGACTTTTTATCCAGGCACAAGCCACCTGTTTAATTTTGGCCATGTATTCCGTTTCCTTTTGGAAATCTTAAAATCACCACTTTTTGTTGCTTAGGATGAATTAAGGAATGCTATATATATTTTAGCCAACGGGTTAAAAAACAAAGATAGCCTGCACATTTTAAGACGAGCCCTGCGGGTTTCCAAAAGACAACGGCATAATTAAATTTCATTTTAAAGGTAACACAATTGTAAATTCAGATCCCATGCCTTCGGTACTATTCACCGAAATACTTCCACCATGCCCCTTCACCACCATATCGTACGTCAACGATAAGCCAAGACCGGTACCTTCGCCAGTTGGCTTAGTTGTAAAAAACGGCTGCATGATTTTTTCTTTTATCGCGTCAGGCATGCCGATGCCGTTATCTTTTACTTTAATGATAACCTGACCGTTTTCGACAGAAGTTGATAAGGAAACTTCGGGCTTATAGTCAGCGGCAGCCGTTTTCTGCTTCTGATTGACGGCATAAAAAGCATTATTAAACAGATTAAGCATCACCCTGCCTATGTCCTGTTGCGTAGCATTTACTTTCGGCAAGGCAGGGTCTAAATGACTGACCAGCTCCGCGTTAAAGCTTTTATCTTTTGCGCGCAGGCCGTGATAGCTCAGGCGCATGTATTCGTCGGCCAGTTGGTTGATGTCGGTCGGTTCTTTCTGGCCGTTGGCACTGCGCGAGTGTTCGAGCATGCCTTTTACAATACTGTCAGCCCGTTTGCCGTGGTGGCGTATTTTTTCGAGATTCTGTTTTAAGTCCGCCCCAATGGCTTTGGCTTCTAATATGTCGCCTTTATCAAGTTCCTCCTCCATTTCATCTATGAGTTCAACACTCACTTCCGAAAAATTATTCACGAAGTTTAATGGGTTCTGTATCTCATGTGCTATACCAGCGGTTAGTTCGCCAAGCGAAGCCATTTTTTCGGATTGGATAAGCTGCGTTTGGGTGGCTTTTAAATCGGTCAGGGTTTTAGAAAGTTCGTCCCTTTGGGTGGTTATCTCTTCCTGCTGCTCGTGAAGTTCAGTATTGGCCACACTTAATTCTTTAGTCCGTATTTGAATTTTTTCTTCCAGCTTCTGATTTTCCTTGCGCAGCTTGCGCGAGCGAAATTCAATGAAAGCATAAATTGATCCGGCAAATATGGCAATGTAAAGCATCCAGGCCCACCAGGTAAGCCACCATGGGGGACGAATAACTACGATAAAGCTTGTGTCCGCATTATTCCAAACTCCATCGCTGTTAGATGCTTTCACGTGAAAGGTATAGGTGGCGGGTGGTAAATTGGTGTAGGTTACGCTTCGCTGAGTGCCCGCCTGCAGCCATTTCTTATCATATCCTTCCAAAAAGTAGGCATATTTGTTTTGCGTAGGGTCCACAAAATGGAGGGCGATGTAATTGAAAGTGATCTTATTTTGGTTCCAGGAAAGCTGAATTTTTTTTGACTTGTCAATATTTTTTGTTGTGACGCTATCAGCTGAACCGGGATCCCCATAGGAAACTGCCTTGATACGGACCAATGGGGGATAGGAATTAGCATAAAGATCAGCAGGCTTGATCGTTGCTATACCGTTCTCGATGTTCATTACTATATGATCATCCTGCATTATAAAGCTGCTGCCGTTTAAAGGCACGCTGCTTCCTGGCAAAACAGAGCCTAAAGGGTATCGTGTTGAGGACAGTGTTTTGGGATCGATCCGGGTTAGTCCGCGTTCAGAGAATGTCCACAAAAACCCCAGTTTATCCTGGCAAATCCCATCTACGCTGTTAAAAAGAAGTCCTTTAGTTTCGTCGAATTTTCGCGTGTAGTGCCCGCTTTTACGGTCGAACTCAAACAAACCATTGAAATAAGTCCCTACCCACAGGCGCTTGTCGCGATCTTCAAATATTTTAACCACATTCTGTACCCTGATATTTCCATCAGATAAATAAGATTTAAATTTTTCAGAAGCGCGGTCAAAACGACTCAAGCCACCCAAATTAGTACCAAACCACAGTGTGCCTTGTTTATCTTCGTAAATGCAAATTACAGTGCCATCATCCAATTTACCCTTGCTCTCCATGGTGCCGGCGTTAGCAACAAACGGATAATGCTTGAATTGTTTTTTTAATGGATCGAACGAACAAAGTCCGGCTCCGTCCGTCCCCAGCCAGATTTTTCCTGTATGATCCTGAAGCATCACATCAATAATAGACCCGCTCACTATGGTGGAATCGCCTGAGATGTTGGCGAAAGACTGAACCCTGTTTGAAGTAGTATCTAGAATATTAAAACCTTGTTTGCTGGTGAAGTAAAGCATGCCATCAGTGCCGGTCAACAATGTGCCGATCGATTTATCCTCTTTTTTTGCCGCATAGAGCTGCTTAAAATTGCTACTACCTGGCTGCCACTTATAAATGCCGGACTTAGTTGTCAGCACCACATCATTTTTTTTGCTAGCCACTAATTGGTGTGTATTACCGCCGGGATAGCTATCCGGAGCAAGTGTTTTGGTATATGTCCTGACAGCGCTTATCAGCGGGTTAACCTTATCAACTCCCATATGGTAAAAGGCCGCCCATACGATATTGGCGTTATCAATTAATAAATGATCATTCAGGTCAAACCCTAAACTCATAACGTTCCCGCTAATTGAATAAGGGTCATTAGAAACAGCCCGGTAATGTTGAAAGCGGTGGGTGGAAAGATCAAATTGAACCAGGCCGTTACCGCCTGTTGTCATCCACAAAGTTCCATCTTTTGCCGCACTGATCCCAAATATTGGCCTGTTATCGGCTGTACTACCCGTATCTGTCGGCCAATAACCTTTAAAAGCCCCGGTTTTACCATCGTAGGACATTAGACCATTTGCAGTGGTAACCCAAAGCATTTTCTGTTTATCCCCGTAAATATTGTTTATGATTCTATTTTTGTCCGACAGGCCCGGAAACTTATCGGGATAAAGATCTTTAATGACCTTGCTGTGGGTGTCGAACGTTTTCAAATAAACATAACTGAAATGCGGCCCGACGATATTTAACCAAAGAAGCCCGGGTTTTGATGGGTCTTCGATAATGCCATTGACATTCTGCTGACTGCTGATATCTTTGGTCGCCAAAAAGGCATTCATATAACCGCTTCCATAATTGTATTTGTAAAGCCCGTTATTGGTACCTATCCAGACATTCTTATCTGAAGTTTTCGATATGTAATTTACATTATCCGCGTCCAAATGGCTTTTGCCCTTTTGTGTTTTATCAAACACTTGAAAGTCGCCGGTTTTTGTGTTGAATTTAACCACTTCGGTCGATGTTCCGATAACATGTGTTTGGTAACACCACAAGTTATTTTCCTTATCCGCAGCAGCCAGGTAATAAATTAAAAAATCTTGCAGGTGTTTTGATGGATATTTATACTGGGTGAAACTATTTGTTTCGGGGTTGTATTTAAATAAGCCGATATCCGTTGTACTGAACCATAACGCTCCGGTATTATCTTCGATCATGCTTTCTACCGAGCATGATGAAAATAACTCATCTTTTCCAAGTCGGAAACGAAATACTTCGGGCTTATAACCATCGAAACGAAGTACTCCGTTTTGAGTACCCATCCAGATGTATCCACGGCTATCCTGCTTAATAAATCTTACGTCGCTTTCCGGCAAACCATCTTTTACACCAAAATGGTCGAACCGTAAACTCCCGGTCTGGGCATACCCTAACAAATTTACCTGGAGCGAAACAACAAGTAGTAACAGTTTCTTCATAACACCGGATAGGTTGGATGAACATATAAAACTAATAATTATTGCTTAGTATAAATTACTCAATATCATCGAAAGGGAAATAAAGTTCAATTTTTTAATTTTCAGGATATTCCCCAAAAAAAACTCGCAATTAATATTTAATAAAATAACAGCAGATTTATAAAACGATAGTTTAATATCCTATCTTGTAGGATATTAACGTTTTGGCCTTGAAAATAAAAAAACACTTTCCCCAAAGTATTTTTCTTTTGCTGCTCCTATTCGCATGTGATTACATTTTTGCTCAATCCCGTACCATATCGGGTACGGTCACGTCAAAAGAAGAAGGCCTTCCGATTCCGGGTGTCAGCATATTGGTTAAAGGGTCCGCAACCGGCACACAAACATCTGCTTCAGGGGTATTCTCTTTAAAAATTCCTAATGGAACAACGAGTTTGAGCTTTAGTGTTGTAGGCTACGAGGCAATGGATTTTCCTATCGACACCAGCAGTCACATTAATGTTGTTTTGACTTCCAGGCTTGTGCAACTAAGCGAGTTGATCGTAACCGGCTCAGGTGTTGCCACAAGCCGCGCCCGTGTGGCCATATCTGTGGAATCATTATCAGGTAAAAATCTTGCACCAACCCCGCAGGCAACTATTGATGAGGGCCTTGTAGGCCGAATTCCGGGCGCGCAGATATCTTCGGTCGACGGTACGCCAGGCGCGACAACCAATATTGTCCTGAGGGGTATCAACACCGTGCAGGGTAATACGTCGCCGATGATATTGGTAGACGGGGTGCAGGCATTCGGTACCGATATCAGCACGCTCGATCCTGCAGCCGTCGATCACATCGAAGTAGTCCAGGGCGCCGCCGCTTCAACAATTTACGGTGCACAGGGCGCCAACGGCGTAATCCAGGTGTTTACCAAAAAGGGACAGCCGGGGAAAACAAGGATAGATATCTCATCTAATGTAAGTTTGGCCAATTATTTGAATGTGGGCAATGTGCACGAGGCCCGGTTAAGCAGCTTTAAAACAGACGCTAACGGAAACTTCGTTGATAGCAATGGAGACAAAGTAACCCTTGATCCTAATGGCATTTATGAAGACGTGAACTGGGCTTACGGCACCGACGCTAATAACCCTTCGGCCATGGCCAATCCATTAAATATTTACCATCAGCAATACGGTACTAATCTTAAATATTACGATCATTTTGCCCAATTGTTTCAAACAACCTACAACCGTAACAATAGCGTAGCAGTATCCGGAGCAAGCAGTGCTGCCGATTATCACATCGACCTGAGCAATAATCACCAGCAAAGCAATATCAGGCATAACGGCTATAATGACAGGACAAACTTGACCAGCAATCTCGGTATCGAATTATTCAAAGGATTTACTATACGGTCAATAGCCCAGTTAGTATATACAAAAAATACCCTTAATCCATTCTTTCAAAGCGGGAATAATGCGATGCTTTATGCCTTAGAAGTTTCTCCCTATGTTAACTTCGATCAAAAACTTGCCGACGGCACATATCCGTTCACGCTATACGGTGTAAACGGTGGTAGGGCAGCCCTTAATCCAAACTATATTGCAGAGTATTCCAGCGAGGTGAGCAACAGGGTGGATATACTTGAAAATCTACAGGCCGATTTCGCCCGCACTGCCCGTGCCAAGGGCG
>JANYAB010000646.1 GCA_025355225.1 Bacteroidota bacterium | reverse complement strand
GTATACGTACAATAATCATAACAATCCTTTAATCCTAAAGATCATAGTTCAGACAAACAAATCCGAAATCGAACGTCCGAAATCCGAAATCAAAAATAATTTCTTTACATTAAATTAAGCTATCGTGCAACGTTCGAAAATACCCTGCGTCATATAACCTGAAAGCTGAAAATTTGGAATCCGTATACATTGACAAGCATTATGACCTGGTGGTCGAGTGTAAGCAGGGTAGTAAAAAAGCCTGCTTTGAGTTATACCGTTTGTATTCAAAAGCGATGTTAAACGTCGCCTTTAGGATAGTAGGCAGTATTGACGAAGCTGAAGATGTTTTGCAGGATGCCTTTTTGGATGCTTTTAACAGGGTAAAGGATTTTCGGCAAGAAACTACTTTTGGTTTGTGGCTGAAACAAATTGTGGTTCACCGGGCAATTAACCTGTTACGTAAACGCAAACTGGAGCTGGTGGAACTGCAGGATGATCAAATAGAGAACATTGCAGACGAGGAGGGTGAGGATGATGACGAAATACAATATAAAGTGGCCCAGGTTAAAGAAGCCATGAAAGAGCTACCCGAAGGTTACCGGTTAGTGTTATCGTTGTACCTGCTTGAGGGGTATGACCACGAGGAAATAGGACAAATATTGAATATTTCGGAAAATACATCAAGAACACAGTTTTTGAGAGCAAAAAGAAAATTAAATGAGATTTTAATAAGAAAAGGAATAACATCATGAGCAAGCGATTAGAAGATTTCATAAAAATGAACAAGGAGGAGTTTGATGACCTTGAACCGTCGGCAGACCTGTGGAAAAGGATTGAAAAACATCTTCCGGCAGAAGGTGCATTACCAAAAAAAGGCGAAGCAAAAACGTTTTCGCTCAACTTTGTTTTGCGGGTTGCCGCTTCTGTGATCATTGTTATGGGTATCAGTTTTGTTTTTTACCTGCGCAACGAAAAAGCCCAGGGTATTGATTATGCTGCCATAAACCCCGCATATGCAAAACAACAGGTACATTATGCGTCGCTGGTTGAAAGCAAACGCAGCGAGCTAAAGGCAATTGCTAAATCAGATCCGCAATTGTATAAAGAGTTTAGTGCCGAAATAGCCAAAATGGATTCTACTTATAAAAAACTAAATAGCGATTTAGCCACCAGTCCTAACCAGGAGCTTGTTTTACGTGCAATGATCCGGAACTTGCAAATACAAACCGAGGTGCTTAATCAACAATTGAATGTGATAGAGCAGTTTAATCAAATGAAAAAAGAACAAAAAAATGAAACTAAAAATATTTAAACCGATCCTGTTTATAATCGTTTTATTAGCCCTTACCCGGCCGGGATTTGCGCAGGAAACTCCGGCTCCGCCAAGCACCCCGGAAACTTCAGATATTATTGATAAAGCCGTTAATAAAAGCATCAATATCCTGAATTTAAAGTTAGATCTGGATATGAAGCCCCTTGTAATGACGATGAACAGCATCAGCAAAAGCTTAAACCTGAGCCTCAATAATATTGATAAGAATTTGGATATAATAGGCCCTCAGATTTCTGAAAGCTTTGTGGATATGAGTAAAAATATCAGTCTTAACCTATCTCTTGATGGCAATATTGAAAAAATGAGTGAGAGCGGCGAGATACAGGAAAAGACAAAAACTTATAGTAAAAGCTACCCGGTTGATGCCAATGATAAACTGGAAATAAATAATAAGTACGGCAGAGTAACAGTAAATACCTGGAACAAAAATGAGGTAAAAATAGATGTACAGATAAAGGTTGTTGCAAAAGACGACGAAACTGCACAGAAAATGGTTGATGCTATCAGTATTTCTGACAGTAAGGACGGAAACGTAGTATCATTTCGAACAAACTTTGGAAGTAATAATGAAAATAATTCCATATGGAGTTTATTTAATAACAGAAACGATCATCATAAAGCAGAGGTGAATTATACTATTTATATGCCATCAAAAAATGCTTTGGATATTGATAATCGTTACGGCGCTACCGAACTGCCGGATTTTGAAGGTAAGGTAACGATCAACAGCGCTTATGGGAGTTTTTCGGCAAAATCTCTTACACATACCGGCAATGATATTAAAGTACGCTATGGCAGTGCCAACATCGAAAACCTAAACTCAAGCGAATTGAGCGTAGGTTATGGCAGCCTTGAATTAGGATCAGTAGATAAATTAACCGGCGATTTCCACTACAGTTCAATTAGGATTGGTAGGATAAAAACTTCCGGAACTATAGATGCCCACTACGCAGGTGGTATACAAATTGATAACCTGGACAGAAATTTCACCAGCTTTTCTGTTGATGCTTCCTACTCCAGTATTAAGGTTGGTTTGAATAATTCGGCAAATGCTGATTTTGATGTGACGGTGCATTATGGCGGTTTCGACTATAGCGGCCTTCCTGTTGATATCACCCAAAAAACACCTTCAGATTCTGAAAGAGGATTCCATCCAACCCAAAATTATAAGGGACACATAGGCAAAGGAAACGGCGAAAAAGTAATTAATATCCGATCAAGTTACGGTGGCGTTAAGTTTGAGTGACCATTCCAGTAGAGACGCAATACGTAGAGACGCAATGCATTGCGTCTCTACAATACAGGAATGATATTATAAAGCAAAAACCCCGGTATAACCGGGGTTTTTTTATTTATTTGGCATTGGCTTTGGTCCAGGTATTGTTGTCTGGATTAAAATCGGGTAATACCTTATCAGGATCATAGACAACCGATTGTAACTCTTCTGTTGAAGGATACAGGAATGTCCATGTGCTGTTACGTTCCCATATTTCGACAGGAAGTTTCACCCGGTCTGTTTTACCGCTAACCGTTTTTATTTCAATGATAACCGGCATAGCCATTTTCTCCAGGTTGTCGATGGTGATCAACGCGCCCTTAGTTGGGTCGTTACTTACATATTTAACATCACGCACGGCTACATCCAGGCGCCAGTTGTTTAAGAACCAACCTCTCCAAAACCATTGAAGGCTTTCACCGGAAGCATTTTCAATAGTACGGAAAAAGTCATCGGGTGTAGGGTGCTTAAAGGCCCATCTTTGAATATACGTTTTAAAAGCAAAGTCGAAGCGTTCAGGGCCCAATATCTGCTCGCGCAGCATCACTAAGCCTGCGCTTGGCTTCGCATATAGCAAAGTGCCTGTATTTCTCTCCTTAAGGTTAGCAGGCTGGCTCAACATGGTCTCTAAACCGGGTTTTGTAAAGGCCGCGCCAATAGCATGCATATCTCCCTGATTTTTGCGCGCATATTCGCCATTGTTAAAGTTGGCGGTTGATAGCGTATTTATAAAAGTATTAAACCCTTCGTCCATCCAGCCATATAAGCGCTCATTTGATCCTACGATCATCGGGAACCAGGTATGGCCAAACTCATGGTCGTTTACTCCCCATAGCCCCCTGGCTTTTGCTTTATATCCGCAGAAAACAATACCCGGGTATTCCATACCGCCAACAATACCTGCAACGGCTGTTGCAGCCGGGTAAGGAAACTCAAACCATTTGGATGAATTGTATTCAATCGATTTTTTTACATATTCGGTTGAACGTCCCCAGGCATCATTGCCGTCGCTTTCAACCGGGTAAGCTGATATAGCAACCGACTTTTTACCACTTGGCAGGTCCATTTTAGCGGCGTCGATAATAAATGAGGCTGAAGAGGCCCATGATGCATCACGCGCATTTTTTATTTTAAAATGCCAGGTTAGATCCTTTTTCCCGGCAGGACGGGAAGATGCTTGGGTAACTTCATCGGCCGAGCGTATAACTACAGTTTTTTCGCTTTGTTCAGCTTGTGCCCATCGTTTTAGCTGGGTGGGCGTATATACATCCTGCGGATTCAGTAATTCGCCCGATGCTACCACAATGTGATTTGCAGGGGCTGTAATGGTCAGGTCGAAATCGCCATACTCCAAGTAAAACTCTCCCGGGCCGGTATAGGGCTGTGTGTTCCAGCCTTCAATGTCATCATAAACGCACATGCGGGGGTACCATTGCGCCACCGTGAATATTCTGCCATTTTTGGTTTGCGAAGCACCCGTCTTGCTGTCTTTTTCTTCTAAAACGCCCATCCGGTCTGAACCATAATCAGGGGGAATAAATGAATATTCGATTTTCAGTTTAACCTGGCCGCCATTTGCAGCTACCTCTTTTGGTAAAAACAACTGCATACGCGTATCACTAACCAGGAATTTAACCGGAGTTCCTTTCCCTTTCGGATCCAGCATAGTTATCGATTTAATTCTATCGCCGGCGTCGAATACTTGTCCGCGGCCCCAGTTACGGCTAACAGGAACCGGTGGATCGCCCTGTAAAGGAACAATAGCAGTGCCTCGTGAATCTGATTTGAAAAGATTCTGATCAACTTGCATCCATAAAAAGCCAAGTTTTTGCGGACTGTTATTGGTATAGGTCAAAATTTCAGAACCGGTGATCTCATTGGTTTGATCATCAAGCTTTGCTGTAAGGTTGTAATCGGCTCTATTTTGCCAGTATCTTGGACCAGGTTCGCCGCTTGCGGCCCGGTATTCAGATCCGTTCTTAGTAAAAAACGGTGGCCCAAAAGTTTCGTGGTAATCATAATTAGTGGCAGGTGGGGCGGGTGGCGGTGGTGGCGGTGTGCCTTGCTGCGCATTAACGGCGCCCGCAACCACTAAAAAAGCCAGAGAAAAACTGGCAATCAGGTTTAATTTCATTTGAGTTAAGTAATTATTGAACCGCAATTTAGCACAAATTAGATAATTGCGTGATTGGTAAAATAATTGTTACGTTAGGATAATTATTGACGGACTGAATTATTGAATTATTGAGTGGGAAAACGGTGATTCTTTTTACACAAGCCACCGAAGAAATCCTGTTCGCTAAAAAAAAGGGGTGACAGCTGATGCCGAAATAGTTACCCGAGAAGCTTCCTGCTACAAAGGAAAAACAGAAGCGCATTGAAGATCGTAAATAATAAGTAACTACTCCGCGCATGGCGCAAATACGGCACCGCCTAAACGCGTGGCAAGGGGTTATTGTTTAAAAATTTCAAAGAACGATTCAATTATTTTCGCAAATAATTAATTATATGATGGAATGCCCACCGTTTGAGGCAGAAGACATGAAAGAGTTAATAAAACCCAAACAGGATCACCGTGAGATATTCACGATGGTTTGCGCAGTAAAAGAGACTGATTCAAAGCGCAACAATTTGAACTGCTAAGTTAGCTAAAAAAATTAGCATTTGCAATACTTTTTTACTTTTATTTATGGTGAAAATATCGACCTGGAAAAGTTTGCTCGGTTACTTTGAGAAATGATTTTTGTAGACACCCTCGTCAAACCCAAAATACAGGAAGTTGCCGTCTTCAATAACCGGCCTTTTGATCATGCTTGTTTTTTGTTGAAGCAATCGCAACGCATCGTCTGTGGTTTTTACGCTTTCTTTTAGTTCAGGGTCGAGTTGTTTCCAGGTGAGGCCTTGTTTGTTCATGAACTTTTCATAGCCGGCTTTATGATCCCACTCCTTTAGTTTTTCGGGTGTTACCCCCAGCTTTTTAAAATCGTGAAATTCGTAATCAACATGGTTCGCCTTCAGCCAGTCTAAGGCTTTTTTAACTGTATTACAATTGGTTATTCCGTACACTTTCATGCAGCGAAATTATTGATTTCCGCTGGTACTTTTGCCACCGCTTTTAGTATCATCGTTTTCAATACCATGCTCGTTCTTTTTAATATTGCTGTTAAGCTTCCCAAACCTGAAGTTGAAACGTACGGCGAAAGAACGGTAATAATTTTGGTTGAATGATTCCTGGTAAAAATCGGCTGAGTTTATGGTTGACTTGAAGGTATTGAACTTGGTATATGGATTGTTGGCCACCAAAACGATGGTCATCTTTTTATTGAAGAATTCTTTTGAAAACAAGTATTGGTTAAAAACAAAGTCGCTTGATTTACCTTGCAGGTTTACATTACCGCTAAAGAAACCGGCGTTGAAAGATAAAGCAAAGCCATTATCGAATTTGTACCGCAAATTACTGAAAGCATTGCCTGTAAATCCGTCATTGTGGTACATGCTCCCGTTAAATGTACCGCTCAGCCACACCTGGTTCACCTGCCCGTTTAGGCTCAGCGTAAATTGTTTGGTTATATTGAGATTGGTATGCACATTTAAACCTAAAGTTCTGTTTGTACCTAAATTCTGAAAAGTGGTATAGGTAACGGTATCGGTTTTATTATTCACGGTTTCGGTACGCAGGTTTGATACGTTTTGAATTGAATTGTTGGAAAAAGCGTAGCTAAGGCCAATATTGATGGCGTTTTTTGTAAAGTTACTGTAGGTCAGCTCAAATGTATTGTCAAGCTCGGGCTTCAGTTGCGGATTACCTGTGTTGATGAATGTGGGATTTGAACGGTCGATAAACGGGTTAAGCTGAAATATTCCGGGGCGCTGAATACGCTGGGTAAAACCGAAATTAATACTGCTGGTCTTGAAACTCCGCTGGATGGAGACCGAAGGTGTCAGGTTATTATAGCTCGGGGCCGTAGTAACACCTGCCGAAGTAAAATCAGCACTTATGGAAGTGTGCTCTAAACGCAGCCCCGCCTTGCCTGTCCATTTATCCATTTTTAACTGGTAGGAATTGTACAAACTGTAAATATCCTGGTGATAGTTAAAATTGTTGGTCAGCGCATTATTGGTCACGTATTGCTTTGTAATGGTATCCCTGTCGTCCACATGATAGTTGCTGTAATTGTTACGTAAAATAGCTTTGGCGCCGGTTTCTATTGATACCTCTTTTGTTAGCGGGCTGGCATAATCCACTTGTATCGTATGGTCCTTATTCCCGGCATCGTTATATTGTTGATAGTCGGGGAATAATGATAGCGGATAATTGAATCTGTCATTTAACACGTTATCATTAAACTGTTTGTTGGGCGAATAACTGTACTTATAGGAGAAAGTGAGCAAGCGATCCTTTGATTTTTTAAAGCCAAGCTGGTAATTTACCCCTGCATCAAAACCAAGGAAACTCCCGGTTCCGGTATTTAGCAAAGTGTAAGCCTGTTTTTGAATTCCCAGGCTATCTGTATTTGAATTCTGGAAGCTATTTTGATTTTGGTTGTTGCCAAAAAGATCTAACGAAGCTGTAATCAAATTTAGCGTGTCTATTTCATAGCTCAGTTCTGTTCCGCCGTAGTGAAACCGGCCTTTCTGGGTAATTGAGCCATTCTGTAATATGTTGGTATGGCTGGCGAAAATATTTTCTATATTGCCTTGTGTGTTGGTTAACGTACCGTTGCTGCCAAAGCCTCCAAACATCGACATTCCGAATTTTCCCTCTTTCAATGTGCCGTTAAGATTATACCCTGCCCCAAAAACGGTATTGAACCGGCTATTGAGCCCTATATTGTACCCCTGGTCGGCATTCTTTTTAGTGACAATGTTAATGATACCGGCCAAGCCTTCGGCGTCATATTTTGCAGGTGGCGTAGTAATTACTTCAATCCTTTCCACATTGGTGGCCGGCATGGATTTTAATATGTCCGACGGGTTTTTAGCCACCAGCGCGGATTCCTTGCCATTGATCAGTATCTTATAATTTCCGCTGCCTTTTAACTGGATATTATCGTTCCCATCGACCGACAAAAGCGGTACTTTGCGCATCATATCTAAAACAGATAAAGCTTTGCTGTCCGGGTCCGCCTGAATATCATAGGTAATGCGGTCGACCTCCTGTTTCATCAGCGGCCTTACAGCACTCACCGATACCTCCTTTAACTGGCTGGACGAAGCAGACAATAAAATTTTGCCAAGGTCTGCATTGGTACCAGCACCGGGCACAGGTACCGTTTTATTCTTATAGCCCATATAAACAAGTATTGCTTCATAAGAGTTCCCTGCGGGTGCTTTTAATGAGAAACTGCCGTCTTCTTTGGTGAGGCCGCTTTTAACGCCCGTATGTGTTTTTGAGTCTTGCAAAGCTACCGTTACAAAACCCATGGGCTTATTGGTTGCAGAGTCAATTGCCGTGCCTTGAATAGTAATAGGCTGGAGCGCATTCTGCGCCATTGCGAAAGTTGACAGGCACAGGAGAAAAATCAGGACGAGTAAAAAAGTCTTCATGAAAAGGATTTAGGCTAATAGACAATTCAGACCATTAAAGCGTTACAGCAAAAATGAGCATTTAACAATAATTTAACTATTACCGAGAGAAAAATCCCCCTTAAAGGTGGAGAGGATCGGCGATGTAACACAAACGTTACTTATTGAACTTGGTCATGGTTAACTCTGCACCTATTGTGGTGAAACTTTTTATTATTTCTATAGAGCGATCAATCAAAGCGGGCAGTTCGGGAAGTTCGTCGTTATCAAAACCACTAAGCACATAATCAACCTGGCGACCCTTTGGAAAACTATCACCGACTCCAAAACGAAGGCGTGCATAATTATTATGACCCAATGTGTATTCGATATGTTTAAGACCATTGTGCCCGGCGGCGCTGCCTTTTGGTTTTAACCTTAAGGTGCCTAAAGGTAGGGCAATATCATCAGCAACAACCAGGACGTTTTCAATAGGTATTTTCAGCTCCTTCATCCAATAGTTCAATGCCTTGCCGCTTAAATTCATGTAAGTGGTTGGTTTTATCAAATACAACATCCGGCCCTTATAAGTGACTTCCGCATAGTAGCCGAGGCGCATATTGTAAAACTTCGCTCCTTCCTGCTTCACCAACTCGTCCAGCACCATAAAGCCGATGTTGTGCCGGGTGTCAGCATATTCGGAGCCAATGTTACCTAAACCAACTATAAGATATTTCATGTTAAGTCTATAGTCTATAGTCGATAGTCCATAGCCCTTTTATTCAGGATAATAAACTACTTTTCTCAAGACTGAAAAAAACGAAGATATTACTTTTAAACAAAACAGCGATAAGTATAAAACTCATCGCTGTTAATCGGTGTAATCACAACCTAATCGGTGTAATCATTACTATTTTTTACCTGCTGGTTCCTGTTCGGCCTGGCGTAATGCACGTGAAGTGGTTACCGATACAATAGTATCCTCAATTGCATTGGTAATGATCAGTTTTTCAAGTTTAAGGTCAGCAACACGAACTGATTTACCAACTTCCAAACCTTCAATACTCACGTCGATATTATCTAAGTGATCTTTAGGTAATGCTTTGATACGCAGCTTGCGTAATTTTTGTACCAGCTTACCGCCCATTTTAACACCTGGGGAGGTACCGGTTAAACGGATCGGAATTTCGATGGCGATCGGTTTTGTCTGATCCAGCAGCAAAAAGTCCACATGAAGGATTTTCTCTGTTAATGGATGGAATTGGATGTCCTGGATAATAGCCTGTGATTTTACACCTGCAACTTCAAGGTCGATGAAATGAACTACCGGTGTATAAATTACCGGCTTCAAATCAGATGCGGACACTGCAAAGTGGGTTTGTGTTTTCCCACCATAAAGTACTGCCGGAACCAGTCCCTGGTAACGCAGCCCTTTAGCGTCTCTTTTCCCTACGTTCTCTCTTGGAGAACCGCTAATAGCAATTGATTTCATTGTTTTTATTTATTCTGGTTAATGGTTGATGGTTCATAGATCATAGTAAAAAATCCATGACCATCGTGTTTATTTATTTTCCTTTATTTGATTAATATTTCAAGCTCAAATAATAGCTATGAACTATTAACCATGAACTAAATCAATCTACCTTAAACAACTGGCTGATCGATCCGTGCTCGTTTACATTTTCAATTGCCTTGGCAAACAGATCGGCTGTTGAAAGCACCTTTATCTTCTTGCTTTCCTGTTTAAGCGGAATCGTATCTGTGACGATTAATTCTGATAAAACAGAGTTTTCGATGGTTTCATAAGCCTTACCCGATAATACCGGGTGTGTACAAACTGCCCGTACACTGCGTGCTCCACGCTCCATAATTAATGCCGCTGCTTTAGCCAGCGTGCCGGCAGTGTCACAAATATCATCAATCAATACAATGTCCTGGTCGGTCACATCCCCTATAAGGGTCATCGATTCAATTTCGTTTGCACGCTTACGGCGTTTATCGCAGATCACCACTTCCGCATTAAAAAACTTCGCGAAACCCCGAGCTCTGTATGATCCACCCATATCCGGAGAGGCAATGGTTAAATTACCTAAACCTAAGCTCCTTATATACGGTACAAAAATGATAGATGCGTCCAGGTGATCAACCGGGATATCAAAAAATCCTTGTATCTGCGCAGCATGCAGGTCCATTGTCATGATACGGTTTATGCCCGCAGCAACCAATATGTTAGCCACCAACTTTGATCCGATAGCTACGCGAGGCTTGTCTTTCCTGTCCTGACGTGCCAAACCGAAATAAGGAATAACTGCTGTTACATAATGCGCTGAAGCCCGGCGTGCCGCATCAATCATCATCAGCAACTCCATCAGGTTATCTGTAGGTGGGTTGGTAGATTGGATCAGGAAAACGTCACATCCGCGTACTGTTTCGTTAAAATGCGGCTGAAACTCACCATCGCTAAAACGTGTAAGAACAACTTCACCCAATTC
>JANYAB010000641.1 GCA_025355225.1 Bacteroidota bacterium | reverse complement strand
CAAATGTACGACAGCCTGGATGCAAGTGGGATAAAGGCGCAGAATTTAAGTGTAAAAACAGACAACGGCTTATCCCAAAAGATAATTTTTCCGGAGGCGTTGGTTCAGGCAGGTGATAAAAGCCTGGTGATTAATTTGATATTGACCAGGATAGGGCTATCGGATGCGGAACAGTTGAATAATTCGATTGAGAACCTTGAATATGCTTTTTCATCAGCCATCAAGAAAGTGACCAGCGGGGGTAAACCACGTATTGGTTTTACCGAAGGGCATAATGAGTTAAGCGATGTGCAGTTAAACGATGCCATGAAATCACTGTCGGACGGGTTCGAGACGGACAGGGTTGATTTAAAAACCGTTCCCTTTTCACTATTGGAAAAAATAAGGCTGTTGGTAATACCCAAGCCCGATAAGCCATTTACCGAACTGGAAAAATTTAAGCTGGATCAGTTTGTTATGCGGGGAGGACGCGTATTGTGGACCATCGACCAGGTGAGCGCCGAGCTCGACAGCATGCGCGGGCATGGCGACGAACAGTTATCGTTCAACAAGCAATTGAATCTGGACGACCAGTTATTTGTATATGGCGTACGCATCAACTATGACCTTATTGCTGACATGAACTGTGCTGAAATACCAGTGGCAACAGGAAATGCAGGCGGACAGGCACAAATACAAAACCTGCACTGGTTATTTTATCCCTTATTAATTCCAACATCAAGCCACCCGGTTGTGAAAAATCTTGAGGGTATTCGCACCGAATTTATTAGCACCATAGATACCATCGCCACAAAAGGCACAAAAAAAACTATCCTGCTTACTTCATCGCCATACAATAAGAAGTTCAATACACCTTATTTGCTCTCGTTGCAGGCGCTGGAACAGGAACCTGACCCCAAGACCTTTCAAAATCCGCCCAGAACTGTCGGCGTGTTACTGGAGGGTAAATTCAGGTCAGATTTCATGAACAGGCCTTTACCGGAAGGCTTAAATGAGAAGATCGAATCGTTGCCTGATAGCAAACCCACAAAAATGATCGTGATCAGTGATGGTGATGTGTTTAAAAACCAGGTAGGACAGGATGGCTCGCCATACCCCCTGGGCTATGACCATTTTACACAGCAAAGCTATGGCAACAGGAACCTTTTGCTAAATATCGCCGACTACATGACCGATGATTCGGGCCTGATCGCATTGCGCACCAAAGAGATACAAATACGCCTGTTAGACAGGGCACGCATACGCAGCGAAAAACTGTATTGGCAGGTAATAAATAATGTTATCCCTTTGGCATTTGTGTTAATATTTGCTATTTTTCAACATTATATCCGCAAGCGAAAGTATGCCCATTAAATTTTATACTTTTGATCGATAAATACTATTACAAATATGAGATTTATTGTTTCTACTTCAACATTACTCAAGCAATTACAGTCTGTAAGTGGTGCTTTAAGCAATAGTACCGTGTTGCCTATACTGGAGAATTTTTTGTTCGAGATAAAGGATGGAAACTTAACCATTTCGGCTACCGACCTGCAAACCAGCATGACCACTTCCTTATTGGTTGAGGCAAAGGAAAACGGCCGTATAGCTATACCGTCGCGCATTTTATTAGACACCTTAAAGTCATTGCCCGAGCAGCCAATTGCTTTTACTATCGATGATAGCACGTTTGCAATTGAGATAAATGCAGGCGATGGTAAATATAAGCTAAGCGGAGAGAATGGAGAGGATTTCCCCAAAATACCGGTAGTTGAAAACGCTTCATCTGTGAATTTGCCGGCATCAGTTTTAGCTGAGGCTATCAATAAAACAATATTTGCTGTCAGCAATGATGAACTTCGCCCGGCTATGACGGGGGTCTATTGTCAGCTATCCACACAGCATTTAACTTTTGTAGCTACTGATGCACATAAATTGGTACGTTATCGCCGTAAAGACGCTAAAGCTGCCAGTACTTCATCGTTCATTTTGCCTAAAAAAGCTTTAAATTTACTTAAATCGGCTTTGCCTTCCGAAGACATCAATGTTTCGGTTGAATACAACAGCACGAGCGCGTTCTTTAAATTTGGCAACATTAATTTGGTTTGCCGTTTAATAGATGAGCGTTACCCGGATTATGAGGCGGTTATCCCACAGAATAATCCGAATAAATTAACTATCGACCGTCAGTCGTTTTTGGCATCCCTTAGCCGTGTGGCTATTTATGCCAATAAAACCACGCACCAGGTAAGATTAAAGATCAATGGCAGCGAATTGAATATCTCATCAGAAGATATTGACTTTGCCAATGAGGCCCACGAGCGTTTAAGCTGCCAGTACGACGGCGAGGATATGGAAATTGGTTTTAATGCCAGGTTTTTAATAGAGATGTTAAAGAATTTAGGCAGTGAAGAGGTAATGCTTGAAATGTCGACCCCTAACCGTGCCGGATTACTATTACCACAGAATGGCGATGTGAACGAAGATGTGCTGATGCTGGTAATGCCGGTAATGCTTAACAGTTACGCGTAGAGACGCAATGCATTGCGTCTCTACCAACAATAATAAATTATAAATCCAAACCTGGTCCGGTGTAAAAACCGGACTTTTTTGTTCAATACGATAACAAAACTGTTTATAAGCAGTTATAGTAGCATTTAGTTTGTATGTACACCCGGTTATTAGCGTTATTTCTAATCTCATTTATTATAGGTTTATCAGCCTGTAAAAAAAATAATGACGCGCCCACAGCTACCTTTACCAGCAATTTGAATATAATCAATACATCAGCTGATACTGTCAATTTTTATCTGAACGGTACAAGGCTGAATAAAAACTCAAACTTATATCCCTCCGGCGCTTCTGGTTATCTCGTTGTGCCTTACGGAGCGCAAAACTTCCAGATAAAAAAGATATTCAACCCGGTTACAAATACGGTTCAAACGTTGTTTAGTGTGCCGCTTACCGTGGATACCAGCAAGTATTATTCCTTATTTATTGCTGGTGAAACTTCCGCGTCTGCATTCTCAACTACTGACGACCTGAAAGCTGATACAACAAAAAATACTTGCATGGTCCGATTCGTTAATGCATCGCCGGATGCAGGTGATCTTAAGTTAACCGTTAACGATACTGCGCTATATAGTAATAATGTCTCTTTTAAATCGGCAGGAGGTTTTGTTATGATTAAAACCAGTACCAAAAAAAAATCGATCAAAGTTTATCAGGCAGGGGCAGGTACGTATCTTACAAGCGACAGCGTAGCATTCGGTGCCAACAGATTATATACTATATATTCCAAAGGTATGTTAAAGGGAACCGGTAATCTATCATTTGGCTTAGGGGCAATGGCGAATTTATAAGAGAATTTTAAGATGAATAACAGGAATAACAGCAGCTTATCAATTTTTCTTGGCTTGTTCGTAACCGTCTTTTTGGTTATACCCCTTATTTCGTCATGCGGTAAAACAGGCTCGGTTAGTCCCTTAGCGTTAAATGTTCAATACCAGATCATCAATTTAAGCCCGGATCTGGGGTCTGTAGACCTTTATATCAACTTCAAAAAAGTAAACCGCAATTCTTATTTTTTCCCATCTTCCTCCGGGTATTTCTATCTTACTTCTATTGATACGCCGTTTCAGATCAGGCCAGGGCAAAGTTTAATTCCGGGGACCGTAGTTTCTACCTCCAATATTTTTAACCTGAATTTTGTTTTAAAACCTAATATGAAATATACTTTATTTATAACAGGTTTGGCTAAGTCCGATAGTTTGATCTCCCTTTTTACCCCCGATACATCCGCTCTGCCTATAACAGGACGTGGGAAAATACGCTTTATTAATGCGTCCCCGCGTTCGCAGGGACTTGATGTTGTCATTAATGGCACAGCTGGGTTTACAAACCAGCAGTATCTGAAAGTTTCGCCATTTATTGAAATCCCGGTTGGTAATTACGATTTTCAAATATATCCTTCAGGATCCACTACAACCGTTTTAAAGGACCTGCAAAATGTCACTATCCAGGATGGCAGGCTTTATACCCTCTATTCCTACGGATTAGCAGGGCATACGGATAGCCTTGCTTTTGGCGCCGGTTTGATAACAAATAAGTAATCCGGGTTTTATTTATATTTTTGCCAAAATTTAAAAATTTGGAAATACTAAAAAGCCTGGTCGACTTTATCCTGCATATCGACACGCATCTGTCAGCAATCATCAGTCAGTACCACGCGCTAACTTACCTGATATTATTTTTTATAATTTTTGCGGAGACCGGGTTTGTAATCACGCCATTTTTGCCAGGCGACTCGTTGCTTTTTGCCGCAGGCGCGTTAATAGCCGTAGGAAATACCGGGTTGAACATTTACCTGCTGACCATTATCTTGATAGTGGCTGCATTTACCGGTAACACAATAAATTACTTACTGGGCAATTACCTCGGGCCGAAGGTATTTAAGGAAAAGAACAAAATATTAAAGCTGGATTACTACCTTCAAACCAAGGCTTTCTTCGATAAGCATGGCGGCAAGGCAGTTATATTCAGCCGCTTTATGCCAATTATCCGGACTATTGCACCATTTGTGGCTGGAGTAGGGCGGATGCCGATTTTAAGATATAGTTTGTATAATATAATCGGCGGTGCTTCGTGGATAATTGTATTTCTTTTCTCCGGATACCTGCTTGGTAATGTGCCGTTCTTTAAAGCACATTTTTCGCTGGTTGGGGTAGCGATCATAGTGGTATCGCTTTTACCACCCGTCCTTGCGGCAATTAAAAATAGGGCTACCAGGAAAACAGTTACACCGTAGCCGCGAAAAGCTTTCTCGATTTTCTCCCCCTCACGCTAAAAAATATAGAGTAAGCTAAAGGTATCAGGAAATAAGTATATCCCGATGCGCCTTTGGCGTTTGCCGGTAAAGCAATGGTGGCTATTATAGCCAGCACACCGATCAGGGCGTTCAGCAAGTTAATGTACATCATGCTCCTGGTCTCAAATAATTCATACTGTGTTAGTTCCAGTTTCTCGGCATTATTCTTTGCATGCATGTGCATCAGGAAAAACAAGAGATAGATAATGGTATACCCTGTATTGTACACATACATAAGCGATGGGATCTGATCACTGCTTATCATGGCAATTTTTTGGCCATGATCAAGGTAAGTACCATCGGCAGAAAAGAAAAGGGTGAATA
>JANYAB010000627.1 GCA_025355225.1 Bacteroidota bacterium | reverse complement strand
TCTTCAATAACTACTGGAATAGATGAGGTTTTGTTTTCTATCCTTTTCTTGTATTCATAGTATTCATTCCAATATTTTTGAATAAACTGATTTACCTCAAAATTATTTTCTAATAAATTATAAATATCTGATATTTTCATTTTATTTATTATTTGGAAGTTCTTTAACCTTTCTACCTTGAAATTTATTGGCCCTGTCATAAGAATCCTTTACATTTTTAATAACTTTTCCATCTTGGTTTTTATACCTTGTATATTCAGCCCGTGATTGACCCGGACCTCTACCCGGTCTTACTTCAGTTGTTTTAGTAAATTTTCCATTGCCAATGCTTTCAGTAGTTGTGCTTTTTTCAACTTTAGATAACTTTACTTGATTTTGAGAACCACTTTTATTTGCAGAATTTGTACTACTAGACTTTGAATTGCTTTCTACCTTAGTATTAGTTACAGGGGATTCCGCGGGCCGAGATGACGTTGGCGTTGCTTCGACTGGAATTAGTTCTGGCATAGGTTCCGATGTTCGAGGTACCCCTTCACCTGGAACAAATGGAATAACCTTCCCTATATCTGTGGAAGTACTCAATATATTTTTTAGAAGGGGATCTGATAAATTATTCCCTAAGTTAAATGGATCACTAGAAACAAGCCCAAAAGATACTGTATTTACTGCACCGCCTACTAGGCCATACGCCGCTGTACCAAGTTGTTTTACTGTTTCAACAGTTGCATTCCATAAATCACCAATCCAACTGGCCTCTAGCCCTTCTAATTCTACGTGCGTTGTTACTTTATCCTCACTAAATGCATATGTTGAGTTGTATTCGTAATCCGCAGAAAGGGGGTCTATTTCTATAAACCTACCAATCTGAGGATCATGATTTCGCCATTTAAACTCATCATAATCTATTCCTAGATCATCGTCAAATTTCTGTCCCTGAAATGTCTTGTCTTTATTCTCCGTCTTCCCGGCCGCTTTCGAACATATCCCTGCCATCGTCAATCCAAAGGGATAGTAATGGGTTTCTTCTAAAATGGGCCCCCGTATCTGAGTTACCTGCAAATTGTCAAAGAACACATCAATATTCGGCGTTTCATTGCTTACATAAATATATAAAAATCCATTATTATCAACTGGCATGTCATTTTTTACATGCGTTTTATACTCCTGGTCATTGCCTACCTGCTCAAATCCGCTGTTGCTTTGCACAAAATTAAACTGCTCGTAAAATAATATCCAGTTCAAATAAGCCTTGGGTTTTGAGCCATTATTACCATAATTCTGGTTGGAATGATCGGCAATCCTTATGCCCGTGAACACGGCTGCCTGATCTACCTGTTGTCCGGGGCCAGTGACTCCCTGACCGTGAAAATATAAGGGGGGATCAAAAAAAGGATCAGGGACAGGGCGTATTAAAGAAGTAAGGTTTATTAACCTTGATTTATATGAAAAAGAACCGGGATTAATATTATAAAATAGTATAAATTATTAAGGTAAAAACTTACCTGCTACTACTGTCATCCCCCTGTCTATATACTACCCCCTCAGGCGCAAGGGTTCCGTTAAGATCAATTTCATAGCAGGCACAAGTGGTTACATTATGTTTACGTAAAAAATAGATGGTTCGGGGTTGGAACACTTGCCAGAGGAGCAATTAGAGGAATGTGCAGGATACGCAGTCGTAGTGGGGAGCGCAGGCGAGCAGAATCATGGGGAACGGGTGGATGGAATTGGATGTTTCTTGACAGACACAGGAGTTCCCTGAATGGAGATAGGTGAGAAAGCAAAGACCATGACAAACTTGCAAAGCAACCCGAAGGGCAAAAGAAGTATTGCGATACCATCAAAGGATTATAAAGGATATCGCAATTGTTCTTTTGGTTTGGCGAAGGCTTTGCCAAGCCTTCCGGAGTGAGACCTTTTACCGGATTTCATTTTAGCATCAGTCGTTTGGCTATTGACTGAATTTACAATAAATCGTACTTTACAATAAAATCAAATAAATGGATAATATTTCAATTTGCGTTTCTTTTATTGCAACGATATTCGGTATTTTTGCGAGACGAATGGTGGTTTCGGGTAGCAAATCGCAGCCGGTGCGTCCAGGAACATTGTAGAGAATTTGGGGAATAGGAACCGCTTGGGCGATGGCACAATAATGCTGATATAAGCCTTCCTGTGTTGGTCTGTTGTAGTAAGGGGTGACGATGAGACAGGCATCCACACCCAGTGTCATAGCTTGGCGGGTTAATTCAATCGTATGTTGTGTGCTATTACTGCCTGTTCCTGCAATAACAGGAATGCGGCCAGCAACTTGTTCGACAGTTTGCTTGATAATAGCTTGTTGTTCTGTAGGTAAGAGTGTAGCGGCTTCTCCTGTCGAGCCGAG
>JANYAB010000617.1 GCA_025355225.1 Bacteroidota bacterium | reverse complement strand
TGTGAGAGGACAGGTAAGGAAATTAATCCTTACCTTCCTACTCGATTATTATAAAGGCCGTTTTATCTTTAATTACTTTTATTTAATTCAACGTCGTTTCTCATGTCCTTTAATTTTAGCAACTCGTTTTCTTACTACCGCCGTATTGTCGGCATAATGTTGTTGTTACTGCTAACGAGCCAGCCTCTTTGGGCGCATGTGGTTGTAGGCGAGTTAGAAAAAATGTCAAAATCGCATGCGGCTCTTGTATATCTTGGTCTTGGCTATAAACATATTCTTCCGTTAGGCTTCGATCATATATTATTTATACTCAGTTTATTTTTATTAAGCCCCAAATTAAAACCCGTTCTGTGGCAGGCTACTGCTTTTACTATTGCGCATTCTGTCACACTGGGCTTAGCCATGTACCATGTAATTACTCCCCCCGCAAAGATTGTTGAACCCGTGATCGCACTATCTATTTTATATGTGGCATTGGAAAATATTTTCTCACCCAAATTAAAGACCTCGAGAATTGGCGTCGTTTTCTTATTCGGATTAGTGCATGGAATGGGATTTGCCGGTGCCCTGGGTCATTTAGGTTTACCAAAGGACGCGTATCTTATTTGCCTTGTTATGTTTAATGCAGGGGTAGAACTGGGACAATTAACCGTAATATTAGCGGGATACTTTTTATTGGCCAGGTGGTTTGGCGATAAACCTTACTACCGCAAACGAATCGTTATTCCTTTATCGATAATTATATCAGTCATTGCTGCCTATTGGACCGTGCAAAGATTATTCTTCTAAATTTGCTTTAAGGTCTTTTGCCATATCCGGGCTTAGATCGTATTTATTTTTATCGGCTGCTTTAAAGAACTCATTGGCATCGTATCCTTTTCCCAGTCCCTTCATCATCACGCCCATATAATATAATTCAAGTCCTTCGAGTGGCTGTCCCGAAACATGTTGTTGAAACACTTGATAAGCCTCAGCACTTTTATTATTCTTGCATAGGGTATAGGCATACCAGGCATAAGTTTGTGGCGTAGCACGATTGTTCAGTTCATTTTTTGCAAGGTTTTCGGCTTTTGCCGGCTCGTGTAAAATACCGATATAAATTTCAATCACGTATTTATTATACATTTTCCCATAAGAGGTATCTGTTGCCTTTGCTATGAATTCGCTTGCATACTTTTTTTCAAGAATTTTGTCGCCCCGTGCTTGTGCCATTTGATATAGTTTGAACAGAGGGTCGGGGAGCTTGTTTTTAGTTTGCACAAACTTAAATATCTTCTCCGCCAGCGTATCGTTTCTGTCGTGTACCAAAGCAACCCAGCCCAATCCTATTAAACTGTGAAAATCCAGGGTGTTTAAACGGATACAGTCCTTATATATGTCAGCCGCCTTTTGCAAATCTCCGGCGTGTATATAAAGATCGCCGGCATTAGACAGGGCAATGCCCCGCAGGTATGGAGTTGACTTTACAAGGTCGGCGGCCTTAAGCATAGCACTTATTGCACTGTCAATATTGGCGTTCAAATGGTCGAATTTTGAACGCCTGAAATAATAACTGTAATCCTTATCCTTTTTTAATTGTTTTAAATAGAAGGCGGCGTCTGTATATTTCCCTAATTCAAAATTTACATCAAACGAAAGTGTATTCGAGGTAAAGCCGTCAATTCCAATTTTTTTTGCTTTTTGCAGTAAACTGTCAGCCTGCATAAAATGGTGCTGCAGCATGGCAGATGATGTTAAGGCAACAAAAGGTGATGATAAGGTACTATTGTATGTTTTATTTATATTTTTTAAAATAACTTCAGCTTCTTTTACGTCACGAATATCGCCAAACTGGTGAAACCGGGTGATCAATGCAGCCGCATATTTTGATTCATTTACTTGTCCCGGCAGTTTCGGATCGATCCTGTTCTTCCAGAATTGCAAATCCTCCTCACTATATTTTACCTGGGTCGGCAATGTATAATGGTTTATCAAACTATCGGCATAAACGTCGTCAACAATTTTAGATTTTGAATTGTTGCAGGAAGCAA
>JANYAB010000556.1 GCA_025355225.1 Bacteroidota bacterium | reverse complement strand
GCCAAGCCTGGGATGGCTGCAGCATGTATTACTCCATTTTCCTGCTGAGTGATATTTGTGATAGGCTCGCTGCTGAAGCAGTAATTGTCCCTGATGGTTGAAAACAAATACCGAAAAAGCGCGATGAAGTTTTCCTAACCGATGTGCGGCCATTTTCTCCATCGTTCCTAGCATATTGTCGTTTTCATCAACCAGAATCACATTTTCACTTGCCATTCTTCTATTGTTCATTTTTGGTATGCGCCTTTGATTGATTAAAATAAGCTGTTATTTTGTTTTTCAAGTCCCGATCAGTCATGTTGTCTAACCCTTTCACAATCAGAATGCTATCTTGATGTATGTTTTTATCGTATCTGAGAAAACCCGGAAGGTTGCGCTGAATAGAGTACCTAATAAAATGTGACTCGATACAAGACGAATCCCTCGCTATTGACTGTTGGATAAGGTTTTTTCCGCGATTAAAGCAAGTAAATTTAATGATAGGATTAGTAGCATTATTTGCTTTAAGCATTTCTGCCGCGCCTTTGTAACAAACTAATATAGGCACAGCGTCTTCCCTGACAGAGTCAAGCAATAGTTCGAAAAACAGCGCATCTTTTTTGGTGGTGGCAGACCGGAAGTAGGCATCGCGGGCTTGCGATACATCGACGGTTACATGCCAAAACGAGATCACCAAAGTTATTATTCCTCTAAGCCTCATATTAAATTCATTTGGTGTTTGAGTACGACGTTACAGAGAAGCACCATTTTCTGGGCGTTGGATATTCTAAAACGTTTTGAAAAAACCGCGCAAGCTCTGGAAACTTTAATTTTTTCAAACAAATGACGATAATATTGGTAAGCGAGGTAAACCCCGCGTCGTGATGAGCACGGCAGTTTTTTGATCCCCTCAAGGGCTTCGTCAAGCTCGCCTTCTATACCCTGCTCTATTTTTTTTTTATCAACTTCGGTAAAATTTGCCAGGTCAACATTAGGGAAATAAGTCCTGTTAAGGTGTAAATAATCAGCGCCTACATCCCTGAGAAAATTGATCTTCTGAAATGCGGAGCCCAGTTTCATCGCGCAAGGCATCAGTTGATAATAAAGGTTAAGGTCGCCGCCGGTAAACACGAACAGACACATGAGGCCGACAACTTCCGCAGAGCCTAAAATATATTCCTGGTATTTTTCCTCATTGAAGTTCTGCATTTCGAGATCCATCTCCATACTTCTCAGGAAGGTATGGATGAGCTGATGGTCAATATTATAGTCACGGACCACTTGCTGAAAAGAATTTAATATTGGATTAAGGCTAATACCATTTTCAATTGCCTCAAAACAGTCTTTCTTAAATTGCTCTAATAGTCCCGCCTTATTATAATCATGAAAGCTGTCAACGATCTCGTCGGCGAGGCGTACGAAACCATAGATCGCATAAATAGGCTGGTGGAGTTCTTTATCCAGAAAACGTATCCCCAGGGAAAAACTCGTACTATAGCGCTGTGTTGTGATCCTGCTGCATTCAGCTGATAAACGGTCAAACTTTTCCTTCATATCGTTTCCAAGTAATTTAAGAGTTGATTCGCTGCCACGTTTCCTGAAATGATTGCTGGCGGTACCCCAGGGCCAGGTACTGTCAAGTGCCCTGCATAAAACAGGTTCTTTACTTTTTTATTAGTAATGGATGGTTTCAGGATTGCTGTCTGCCGTAAAGTGTTAGCCAGACCATAGGCATTTCCGCCAAAAGAGTTATAGTCATTCTTAAAATCTGAAACACAATAGCTTTTCTTGTAATCTATATAATTGCTGATATCTTCACAGCAATAATCCTCAAGCCTATTCATAATCAACTGAAAATAGCGCTCTCGAACCTCTTCGGCATCGTCAAGATCTACAGCAAGCGGCATCAGGATAAAGATATTTTCATGGCCGGGTGGCGCTACTGTGTCATCCGTTTTTGAAGTGCAGCAAACATAAAACAGCGGCTTGGACGGCCATTGTGGTTGCTTGTAAATCTCACGCGAATGTGCTTTTAGGTCCTCGTCAAAAAAAAGATTATGATGTTTTAGTTTCGTAATTTTCTTTTTAACGCCCATGTAGAAAATTAATGCAGAAGGCGCTAAAACGCGGCTACTCCAATAGCGAGTGGAGTATTTTCGGAATCGTGGTTCTAAAAGATGCTGCTCTATATGGTGATAGTCGGCTGCTCCGATCACACCATCGAATTCCTTAGCACGGTAATCGGTATTAACATGAGTTATTTCCCCCCCTGTCATCCTGAAACCGGTCACAGGTTCCTCGGTGTAAAATTTGACGCCTTGCCGCTCAGCTACCTGTTTCATTGCTTCAACCACTTTGCTGAAACCACCCATCGGATACCAGGTGCCGAGTTTGAGACTTGCGTAATTCATCAGACTGTACAACGCAGGCGTATCTTCGGGCATAGCACCAAGGAAGAGCGCCGGGAACTCCATCAAGGCTTGTAACTTCGGGTCTTTAAAATATTTCCGCACGTGAGTGCTGAGCGAAGTAAATACCTGTAGCCTAAAAACCCCTTTCAATAACTCCGCATCAGCAAACTCCCGTAACGAACGCCCCGGTTTGTAAACTAAATTGTTAATACCAATCCGGTATTTATAAGTAGCTTCCTTTAAGAAGCACTTTAGTGCATCCGCACTGCCAGGCTCTATATTCTCAAATAGCTCAAATAAATCATTCATGCTTGCCGGCACCTCCAGCACGTCATCTTTGCCAAAGATGATGACGTACTCCGGATCAAGGAGCCTTAGCTCATAAAAGTCAGCCGGTTTATATCCGAAGTCACTAAAGAATTTTTCAAAAACGTCCGGCATCCAGTACCAGCTTGGTCCCATATCAAATAGATAACCCTGTGAAGTGCGTAGTTGCCGCGCCCGGCCACCGATTTCGGTATTTTTTTCAAATACCTCCACGCTACATCCTCCTTTCGCCAGATATGATGCAGCGCTTAACCCGGCAAAACCAGAGCCAATTACAGCGATTTTTTTTATTCTATCCGATTTAGCCACAATTAATTTTGAGGTTTAAGAACATTTTCGAAATCGCGGATGTCATGCAACCATTTTACCCGCTCCGGGAATTTCAGCTCGGCCAGAAGACGTTGGTTACCCGAAATGTAAATCTGCTTTTCCGGAAAATTTCGGGCCAGCTGATCAATATAGTCCTGGGCGGCATTTGCAGGTCGAGCGCGCGTCATGAAAAAAAGCATGTTTACGGGATTTGTGGCACCGTCAGTATTGCTCAGTGCAAAAAGCGGGACTTTGGGCCCCAGGTAAATAACCCTATTACCCGATGATCTCAACAGATAGCTTGCCAGTAGCAAGCCGATATCATGATCTTCATCCTCAGGCAGAAACAATAACCAACTGTTTGATGGATCTTTGCTTCCGCTACAACTATCAATGGCCACAAAAAGTTTTTGCCGTATGATTGACGACAGAAAGTGTTCTTGAGATGGACAGAGAGATTCATTGCGCCACATCAATCCCAACCGAACTAATAAGGGATACAACACAAACTTGTAGGTTTCCAAAACCCCATTCTGCTCAAAAGAATTAGTGATCAACAGATTCACGTGATGTTCGTCATATTCAAGACTATTGTTTATGATTTGCGTGATGTAGTATTCGTATCGGCTTCCTTGAGCAATTGTGAGATCGATTTCTTGCTGCAGAAACGCTGCCGTTTCTTCTTTACCCATCGCGCAAGCTTTCGATATCTTATGACCAGAGTAATATAAACCTGCAATATTCAATAGTTTTTTCAGCTGATCATCACTATAAAAACGAGTATTCCCAGCTGTTCTTGACGGCTGTAAAGCGTTATACCGGCGTTCCCATATCCTGATGTTATGGGCCGAAACACCAGACAGCTGTTCAAGATCAGAAATCGAATATAGCATTTTGTCTAAATTTTTAATGATCAAACTTAGACAATAAATGCAAAATTGCTATATTATTTCTTAAAGGATGAAGAAAATGACTTCAAAATGTTTTTTTAATAAGGTTTAAAATCTACCAATCAACGGCATGTTACCATTATAAAAGCAATTTTTGTTATTTTGAATCCCATCACGCTGCTACAAAACTTTTATCTAAATACTGGTTGCAGATGTTTTTGATTTCAGTAATTATGGTTCGCTGCCTAATTGGAGAATACGGAGGACTTGACCACCACATTCTGTGCGCTCTTGAGCACCGAATTGTGTTAATTCTAAAGAAAAATCAAATTAACCATCAATAGGTTAACATGATCAATGTGTAACGGAATCACCTGT
>JANYAB010000485.1 GCA_025355225.1 Bacteroidota bacterium | reverse complement strand
GCTAACAATTTATATAACCTGGCTGTTTATTTCTTCAAAAACAAAAATACAATGGCTAATGTTGCCCCAACCTGGCCTACCCCAAAAATAAACATCCACTTAATCGAATCAGCTTTAGATTCACCAATTTCCTTACTAAGGTCATATTTAACCTTCGCAATGTCGTCCTTAGTTGCTAATGTTTTAATGGTTGCTTCCACAGATCGTTCTGTTTTATTATCAATGTATTTAAACATGGCCTCGGTAGTATCGCTGCCTAATTTTTCGGTTAACAATTTATATAACCTGGCAGTTTCTTTTGCTTCTAAGTACATAACAAATATAAGGATTAGCGTTTTATAATTTTAATAGTATTTAATTTTTTGGTTTAGTTAAGGGTTGACAGCCCATTCCAATCTCTAATCCCGCTCAAACGCTATCAACCCTTAACAAAACCTTTAATTCTTACTGCCGAGCTTAATAAACTCATTGACCACCACTTCGGTGAAATATTTTTTATTGCCATCCTTATCTACATAACTCCGACTGGCGAGTTTGCCTTCAACAGCAATTTCATCGCCTTTTTTTAATAAGTCTTCGGCCAGCTTGGCTTGTGCGCCCCATAACACCAGGTTGTGCCACTGCGTGTCGGTTATTTTTTCGCCTTTGTCATTTTTGTAACTGTCATTGGTGGCGATGGATACTTTTGCCAGTTTGCGGTTGTTGTCAAAATCTTTTACTTCGGGGTCCATACCCAGGTTGCCCACAAGGCGTACGCTGTTTCTTAATGTGTTCATGTTTTTTTAAATTTTAATTTTTCTTGTTTATATCAGCAGTACAAAGGTGTGGGGCCTGGGAAGCCTTATTCGGTTATTAACCATTTATAGTCGACAATTTCCATTTGTAAGCGTTTGCAAACGAATAATTTATTGTTTACCTTTATTCGATATGAACCAGGAAAGAATTTGCCTCGATTGCGGTGAGGTTTTGCATGGTCGCGCCGACAAAAAGTTTTGCAACGACCAATGCAGAAACAATTACAATAACCAATTAAATAGTAACAGTTATAACCTGGTACGCAATATCAATAATATATTACGCCGTAACCGCCGGATACTGGAGGAACTGAACCCAACAGGAAAAACAAAAACAACAAATAAAAAATTAGCAGCGAAGGGTTTTGACTTTGAATATCATACCCGTACTTATCAGACACAAAATGGCAAAACCTATCATTTCTGCTACGAGTATGGCTACCTTCCGTTAGAAGGTGACGAGGTGCTGCTGGTAAAAAGAGAAGATAAAGAGAACGCTATTAAATGATTGAACGATTTATTGATAAAAATCAAATCCTTCAGTCGCATTAATTAAGATTCTGACAAGAAGGCCAGTGTGAGCGCCCAGGCTTCCTTTGAAGCCGACTCATTATAGCTTACCCGTTCGTCGCAATTAAAGCCGTGGTCGGCATACGATATTTTTACAGTGATAAAATCTTTGCCGGCAGCTTCAACTGCTTTTATCACCGTATGGATATTCTCGGATTTAAAGTGCTTATCCAACCCGCCCCAAAAAAACAGGTGCTTACCATGCAAGTTCTTAGCTCTATCAGCAATAGTATCCAATCCGCCACCATAGTACGATACCGCTGCCTTTAATGGTAACAGCGAATTGGCTAAAAACGAAACGCGGCCACCCATGCAATAACCAACGCTGTATATTCTGCTTTGATCAACATTTACCTGGCCGGTAAGCCAGCTGTAAACAGCTTTCAGATCAGCCTCAAATCCTTCATTGGTCAAGGATTTAGTATGTGGCATTACCGAGCTAAAATCCGTATAGTCGCCTTCAAATCCTTTTGGCGCTGTACGGTGAAATAGCTCGGGCGCCAAAGCGACAAACCCTTCCCGCGCAAATCTCTCAGTAACGGTGCGTATATGGTGATTTACACCGTATGCTTCCTGCAGCACAATTATAGCAGGCAGTTTGCCGGATCTATTTTCAGGCAATGCGTTATAAACGGCCATGCTGGTGCCATCAGCTACGTCTAATATTATATAATTTTGCTCTTTTTCCATACTTGGTTATAAAACATTTAAAATTAGGCAAATGTTCAATCTATTTGTCATTTGTAGTTTGTGCAAGAGTTTTTACAAAACTGTGAGACCGACTTGGGTGTTACTTGTCATATTTGCAAAAAATATATTATGGCTCAACTGTTCTCGCCTCTGAAAATAAAAAATATCGAATTTAAGAACCGTATAGTAGTTTCGCCAATGTGCGAATATTCCAGCAATGATGGCTTTGCCAACGACTGGCACCTGGTACATTTGGGAAGCAGGGCCGTTGGGGGCGCGGCCTTGGTCATTACTGAGGCTACAGCTGTATCCGCCGAAGGGCGTATTAGTCCGGGCGACTTGGGCATATGGAAGGACGAACATATTGAAAAACTAAAGCAGATCACCGATTTTATTCATCAGCATGGCAGCATTGCAGGGATACAACTGGCCCATGCAGGGCGTAAGGCAAGCCACGAAATCCCGTGGAAAGGTGGTGCACAAATACCCTCGGCCAACGAAAATGGCTGGAAGGCCGTAGCGCCAAGTGCAATATCTTTTATCGAAAGTGACGAACCACCTGTTGAACTGGACCATCACGGTATCGAAAAAGTTAAAGCTGATTTTAAGGCCGCTGCATCAAGGGGATTAAAGGCCGGTTTTAAAGTGATTGAACTGCATGCCGCGCATGGTTATTTAATGCACGAATTTTATTCGCCTTTAAGCAACCATAGGACCGATAACTATGGTGGTTCGTTTGAAAACCGTATCCGTTTATTGCTTGAGGTGATAGCGTCAGTAAAGCAGGTATGGCCAGAGGAATATCCATTATTTGTCCGTATATCATCCACCGATTATACAGAGGGTGGGTGGACACCAGATGACTCGGTAGCCTTAGCCAAAGTTTTAAAAGATAAGGGTGTCGACCTTGTAGATTGCTCTTCTGGCGGAAACGTTGCCAATGCAAAAATACCTTTAAAGCCAGGGTACCAGGTTGAGTTTGCGGAAAAGATACGCAACCAAACCGGAATATTAACCGGAGCTGTAGGCTTGATAACCGAACCCGCACAGGCGAATAGTATTATTCAACACGGCCAGGCGGACATGATCTTACTGGCGCGCGAATTGTTAAGAGATCCTTATTTCCCACTGCGGGCAGCACACGTTTTGGGTCATGAGGTTAAATGGCCGTCCCAATATGAACGTGCCAAATGGCATTAATTTTCCGAATTCTTATAAAAAAAACAATAACATTTTTTCTAACTTTAAAACCAAACAAAAAACCATGAAACGCACAGCAAAAGCCCATTGGAATGGCACACTAAAAGAAGGTAAGGGAGAAATTACTACCCAAAGTACCACACTAAATAACACACAATATTCCTTTAAAACCCGTTTCGCGGATGGCGTAGGCACTAACCCGGAAGAATTGATAGCCGCTGCTCATGCAGGCTGTTTCACCATGGCGGTGGGCGGTGCTTTAACCCAGGCGGGTTTTACACCAGGCGATCTAAATACGGAGGCCACCCTTGAACTGGATATGGTTGCTTTAAGCATTACAGGTATACATCTCGAATTAAAAGGCTCACCTATTGATGGAGTATCCGAAGAAAAATTTAAGGAAATTGCCGAAGGCGCCAAAGCTAATTGTATTGTTTCAAGAGCGTTAAGCGTTCCTATTACCTTAGGCGTTCAGTACAGTTAACGTTTATAAATATCGACTGCAAAAAGAGAGCTCCGATTTATTGGGGCTCTCTTTTTATGCCATAAATTTTATAAGCATCTGTAATTTTAAAAAATGTTATGCAAGCATATTATTTATTAAGAATATACCAATATATTTATGCTGTTTTATTTAAACAATAAGATACGACCATGAAATACATTAAATTTTTTATATTAAATATTGCAGCTCTTTTATTCGGGTTTCAATGCATGGCCCAGCCACATCTTCCGGAAGGGTATTTCTGGAAAAAATTACCCAATGGCCTTGAGGTACTTGTAATTGAGAACAGTAAGGTTCCTTTGGCAACTATAGAAATAGCTGTAAAGAATGGCGCCTATACAGAAGGTCCTGAATTTAGTGGCTTATCACACCTGTTTGAGCATATGTTTTTTAAAGCAAACAGGGATTATCCCGATCAGGAGAGATTTTTAAAGCGCACGCAGGAATTAGGCGCTATTTGGAATGGCACGACCAACGTGGAGCGGGTAAACTATTTCTTTACGTTTGATAGGGACAGTCTTAAGGCAGGATTGAAATTCATGAATGCAGCCATTCGCTTTCCAATTTATCGCGAAGAGGACATGCAAAAGGAGCGCCCTGTAGTGGATGGAGAATTTCAACGAGCAGAAAGCGATCCAAACTTTCAACTTTGGTTTGAAGTACAGAAACACCTGTGGGGAGATTTGATCACCCGCAAAAACCCGATTGGTGTCCACGAAGTGATCAATACGGCGACTCCTGATAAAATGATGATCATTAAAAACAAATATTATTTCCCCAATAATAGTTTATTGACCATTTGCGGCGATGTAAAACACGCCGATGCTTTTGCATTAGCTGAAAGTATTTTTGGCGATTGGGAAAACAGCGGCTTTGATCCTCTGGTGAAATACCCGATACCACCGTTTAAGCCATTGGATAAAAGCGAATATTTTATAAAGGAAACTTCAATTGCGCAAACACCAAATATGCAGTTTTCGTGGCAGGGCCCATCATATTTAACCGATTCGGCTTCAACAGTTGTGGCCGACGTGTTTTCGACCATAGTTGGTTTAAACTCTTCCAAATTACAGCAGGCTTTGGTTGATAAGGGCCTGGCATCGGCTGTACAGGTTGGTTATACTACCTCTAAATATGTCGGTCCAATAGATATATATGTTGAACCTAACCCTAATAAGCTGAAGGAATGTTATGCTGAATTGTTAAACCAGATCGGCCAGTTTGCAAGCCCTGATTATTTTACCGACGAGCAGTTAAAGGATGCCAAAGCTATTTTGTTGCGTAACAGCATTCATCAAAAAGAAAAACCATCCACCTTGCCAGGCCAGGTGAGCTATCAGTGGTGTAGTACCTCACTTGATTTTTATACCAGGCTGGATGAGAACTACCAGAAGGTAAGCCGTGCTGATATTGCGAAATACCTGGACAAATATATTGTAGGTAAACCAATGGTGGCCGGTTTAATAATCAAGCCAGAATTAAGTAAACAAATTAATGCCAGCGCTTTTTTTGCTGCTAAATAGAATTTAACCTGTTAACAATGAAAAAGAAAATATTGATACTGTTTATTTCTGCCGGGTTATTTGGCCTGCAATTAGCTAAGGCGCAGCAGAAAGCTTATGAAATGATGGTAAATGGGGTTAAGGTGATTGTTCAGCCGAGCGGGAATGATATTGTTGAGATACAAACCGTGATAAAAGGAGGCGTACAAAATTATCCTGCAAGCAAAAGCGGGATCGAATCATTAGCCTTGAGCGCATTAAGCGAATGCGGAACAATGAGGCATGATAAAAATAGCTTCAAAAATCAATTGGATAAAGTAAGCGCCGAGGTCTATGGTTTTAGCGGTAAGGATTACTCAATTATAAAGATGAATTGCATTAAAAGTGACTTTGAAACCGTTTGGCCCTTATATGCCGAAGCCATAACACAACCCCGGTTCGATGCAAAGGAGTTCACCCGTATTAAACAGGATGCAATTAACAATCTTAAAGAAGCTGAAGGCCAACCTGATGCTGCCATTAATAAATATGCTGAAAAGATTGCTTTTGCCGGGCGCGATTATGCCAAAGATCCCGACGGGTCTGTTGAAGTTATCAGCAGCCTAACCCCCGAAGAAACCAAAGCTTACTATCAGTCTATATTAACGAGATCAAGAATGCTGGTTGTGGTAGTGGCCGACCTGGATAAAGCTACTATTGAAAGAAAGTTAAGCCAACTGCTTGCCGGAATAAAACAGGGGCCACCTTTTGAGCTGAAAAAATCATTTTTCAGGGTATATAAAAATGCATTTTCGGCAGAGCAGCGGGATCTGGCTACCAATTACATAGAAGGAATTACCAGCGGCCCGGAACCGGGCACACCCGATTTTAATGCCTTCAATGTGGCCATGCGCATATTTGCCAATCGTCATTTCCTGGAAATTCGTACTAAGAACGGTTTGTCATATGCTCCGCAAGCCTGGTTTAGCAATGGTTCGTTGGCTGTGGCCAGGTTCGCAGTTTCAACTACCCAACCCGATAAATATATTACTGTTTTTGATAAACTGGTAGACAGCGTAAAAACCACAGGTTTTAAACCGGACGAAGTAGCCAACATGAAGGTTACCTATCTCACCCAATTTTACTATAAACAGGAAACGAACAGCGCCCAGGCAAGTTCGCTGGCCGGCAACGAAGTATTGTTTAACAACTGGAGGCGCTCTTTAACATTGGTTAATGATGTAAAAAAGCTGACAGTGGACGAGGTTAACGATGCTTTCCGTAAATATATTGGCAATATTGTTTGGGTTTACCAGGGAGATCCTAAAAAGGTTACGCCTGTAAATTATATCAACGGCACTTTGCACAAAGCCGATAACCCGGTAAGTCAGTAGAATTGTGTTAAACGAGAGAATTAAGAGTTAATAGTCAGGAGTCAAGATAAAACAGAAATTAAGATAAAAGGGGTGTAATCAGCTAATAATTCTTTACTCTTGATTCTTTACCGATAAAATAGCCTATCGGGACAATACCGCAACTTCTTCTTCTTTTTCTTTAAAGGAGCCGACTGGCAGGGTGAAAAAGAATTCGGTACCAAGGTCTTCGTCGCTTTCTGCCCATATTTTACCGTTGCATTTTTCTATCAGGTCCTTACAAAATAACAAGCCCATACCGGTGCCCGACTCATTATTTGTGCCGGTTCCGCTATCCACTTTGCTCTTAAATAATTTGTTCAGCTGCTTTTTAGTCATGCCCACACCTGTATCTTTAATTGATAATAAAATGTAGTTATCATTCTGTTGTAAGGCGCTTATATTGATGGAATCATTTTGCCTTGAGAATTTAATGGCATTGGTGATTAAATTACGGACAACAATACGGATAGAATTCGGGTCGGCCAAAACTGTGAACGAGTCCGGCAAATTATCTATTAGTGTAATCCCCTTTCCTAATGCTTGTTCATGATAATTTTGTACCTCATAGGCTACTATATCTTTAAGGGTAAAACTTTTTGATGAACCGGCGAAGTTTTCCATCTGGCTGTTTATCCAGAACAACAGGGTATCCAGGAAATCAGAAGTATATTCTAATTTTCTTAAGGCCTGTGGTATCATACTCAAAAATTGTTCATGCGAAATACTATCATCCTCAAGCAAACTAAATAATCCGCGAAGCGTGCTAAGCGGTGCTCTAAGGTCATGGGCCAGAACCGAGATCAGGCGATCTTTCAAATTATTCAGATCGTTTAATTTTAGAGCCTGGTCGTTAAGGTCGGTTTTTTGCTGCAGCACCTGGTGGTTTTTATCTTCAAGGATTGTATTTATATTTTGTTGTTTCCGCTTAGCCCTGTAATAAATAATCAGGATAGCAACCATACATAAAATGATAAGAAAAAATATGGCGCTGATAAATCCCTGCCTTTGTATTTTTTGCTGGTAAAGGTCATCCATCTTTTGGTGCTGCTCTGCCAACCGTCTTTGTTTTTCAGCAAAACTCGATTCAAGATTAAAAGAGGTTAATTTTTGAACGCTTTCATCGCTTTTCAAACTGTCTTTTAGGTTATCGTATTCCTTCTGCGCTTTGTAAGCCTCCTGAAACCTTCCTAATCCGCCAAGTGATTCGCTCAATTGTAAAGCTGCATTAGACCTGCTTGATAAACTGCCTAATTTATTTGCCAGGCTTTTAGCAAGCAAAGCGTATTTATAAGCTTTTTGATAATCTTTCTGCTGATTATATAAAGTTGCAAAATAGATGTAAGTGCCTGCCTTATTATAATCAAGTTTGTAAACATCACACATTTTAAGCGCCTGGTTAAGATAGGTTAGCGCTATATGGTATTGTTTCAAATTGGCATAACACATGCCAAAATCGGCATATAATGAACTGATGCCAATTTTATCGTCCAGATCTTTGGTCAGTTTCATTGATTTAGACAGGTAAACAATAGCCTGATCATATTTTTTCTGAGCCATCATTATCTCGCCCATGTTTTCGTACGCCGTACTAACGCCTTGTATATTCTTTAAGTCCTGCCATATTTTAATTGCCCGTCTGTAATACTCCATTGATTTTGGATATATCTCCATTTCCTGCATTACCACCCCAATATTGTTGTAGTTTTTTGCTGACGAAAGTTGATTATGAAGTTTAATATCCAGGGCGAGCGATTTGAAATAATTATCCAGTGCGTATGATGATTTGCCTACGTTATCAGCAACCATGCCCATGTTATGGTAACAATCGGCAATTCCAGCCTCGTCCTTTATCTGCTTTTTTATGTCTAACGCCTGTTTAAAGTAACTCGAAGCAAGATCATATTTGGCAATATTGTTATACATTCTACCATACTCTATATAACAATTGCTCAGGCTTTTATAATCTTTTAAGTCAGTATAGAGCAGTTTTGCACCCAGAAAGTTTTGCTGAGCCTTATCATATACGCCTTTAAGCGAGTATACGCTTCCGATGGCGACCATCCCATCTGCAACACCTTTTTTATATTTTGCGGCCAGCGACCTCCCAATGGCCAGTTTGCCATAATACAAGGTGCTGTCAGGGTTTACATCAATAAATTCATGAGCAAGTTTGTTTATTCTGTTTATGGTTAACGTATCAGTTGGGTTATCGTTGTTTGCTAAAGTTGCCGACAGTAAAGCTTTAAGACTGTCAACTTTGTAACTGGCAACCCCATATGCATTGAAACCGGATGCCCCATTGGCATAAGAATTAGACGGCGCATAGGCAAACACCTTTAAGCCTGGTAACAAAAGAATAAAAATTAAAACGGCTCTCAAATTTTGTTACATTTAAAGATAGCATTTATTGTAATGCTATCCGGACCATACCATTTGTAGTGCTATAGAACACTGACCTATTGGCCTTATCTATATTTACTTAAACACTTATACGGTTTAGATATAGGATTTTGTTTTAGTATTTTCTTTAATAAATAAAAAAGCCCGTTTAATTGACAGTAAATATAGTTTTATAGGGGTCGCAGGCAGGTTATAACCTTTTATTGTGGTTTATAACGAAAGTAAATTCTTCCAGCTGACCAGGTCGCCGATAATTTTATCTAAGTGGTCGGCATTAACCCGCTCTTGTGCCATGCTGTCGCGATAACGAATAGTTACGGTATTATCCTCCAGGCTTTGATGGTCAACTGTGATACAGAAGGGTGTGCCAATAGCATCCTGCCTGCGGTAGCGCTTGCCAATAGCATCCTTTTCCTCGTATTGCAGGTTAAAGTCGATTTTAAGCCTATCCATTATTTCACGCGCTTTTTCGGGGAGGCCATCTTTTTTTGTGAGTGGGAAAATGGCAGCTTTAATTGGCGCCAGGCAAGGGTGAAGTCTTAACACTACACGGCTATCCTGCTTTTCGTCTGTACTCAGGTCTTCTTCCTCATAAGCGTTGATCAGGGTAAGCAAAAACATCCGGTCTAAACCTATCGAAGTTTCGATCACATATGGGACATAATTTTGATTGATCTCCGGATCGAAGTATTGTAATTTCTTACCGGAAAATTTCTGATGCTGGCTCAGGTCAAAATCGGTACGGCTATGTATTCCTTCTACTTCCTTAAAGCCAAAGGGAAACTCATATTCAATGTCATAAGCCGCATCGGCATAATGCGCCAGTTTGGTGTGCTGGTGGAAACGATATTTAGCTGGGTCAGTACCCAATGCCAGGTGCCATAACAAACGCTTTTCCTTCCAGTACTCAAACCATTCCTTTTGCGTGCCAGGGCGTATAAAAAATTGCATCTCCATTTGCTCAAACTCGCGCATACGGATTATGAATTGACGTGCGATCACCTCGTTACGGAATGCTTTGCCAATTTGTGCAATACCGAAAGGGATCTTCATCCTTCCCGATTTTTGTACATTCAGATAATTTACAAATATACCCTGGGCAGTTTCGGGGCGCAGGTAAACCAAATCAGCTTCATCAGCAACAGCACCCATTTGTGTGCTGAACATCAGGTTAAACTGGCGTACGTCGGTCCAGTTGCGGGTACCGCTTACCGGGTCAGCTATTTCGTGTTCAATAATTAGTTCCCTCAGGCGTGGCAGGTCATCGTTTTTCAATGCCTCATCCATTTCCTGTTGAAGCTGTTCGGCCTTATCGGTTTTACCATCCTCATCGTAGCGGTCAATTTTATCTTCAAGCAGTTGGTCGGCACGGTAGCGTTTTTGAGAGTCCTTATTGTCGATCATTGGGTCGCTGAAA
>JANYAB010000484.1 GCA_025355225.1 Bacteroidota bacterium | reverse complement strand
TTTAAGGACCCTAATAATGCAGATATTAATTATTATTATCCTACCAATGATTTGGTAACGGCTCCCGAGATACTGTTTTTCTGGGTAGCAAGAATGATCATGGCGGGGCACGAGTTCAGGGGACAACTGCCGTTCAGAAATGTATACCTTACCGGCATTGTAAGGGATAAACTGGGCCGTAAGATGTCGAAATCATTGGGCAATTCGCCCGATCCGCTCGAACTGATCGAGAAATATGGTGCGGATGGAGTGAGAGTGGGTATGTTGTTGAGTTCGCCTGCCGGTAATGACCTGATGTTTGATGAAAAACATTGTTTGCAGGGCAGAAACTTCTGGAATAAAGTATGGAACGCATTGCTCTTGGTTAAAGGCTGGGAAGTTGATGACAGCCTCGAAAACCCAAATAGAATAGCCATTGCCTGGTTTAAAAGCCGTTTTAGCGAGGCGATGGCCGAAATTGAAGATAACTTTAGCCAATACAGGCTGTCGGAGGCGTTGATGGGTACTTATAAGCTGGTTTGGGACGACTTTTGCGCCTGGTATCTTGAGATGATAAAACCTGCATTTGAGCACCCGATAGATAGGGAAACGTACTTGCAGACCATTGCATTTTTTGAGGATGTTTTAAAGATATTGCATCCTTTTATGCCTTTTATCACCGAGGAGCTATGGCATGATGAAATTTTTGGCGAGCGTTCATTAATGGATTGCTGTATAGTTGCCCCAATGCCGGAATTTGAGAAAATAAATACCCAATTGCTTGAAGAAACAGAAATAGTTAAGCAGGTGGTTACTCATATTCGCAATACCCGTAAAAGTAAACAGATGGCGGATAAAGAATCTTTGGCTTTGTACATAAAGGCGAATTCGGCCATTGATTACAATCAATATAAAGCCATTTTATCTAAAATGGGTAATATCAATGAATTCAATATTATTACTGAAAAATTAAGCGGGGCAGTTAGCTTTATAGTATCAAAAGATGAGTTTTTTATACCGCTGACTGAAAATATAGACCCAATCGCGGAAAGCGAAAGACTGAATAAAGAGAAGGAATATTTGTTTGGGTTCTTAAAATCAGTGGAAGCCAAACTGGGCAATGACCGGTTTGTAAAAAATGCCAAGCCAGAGATAGTTGAAAATGAGTTAAAGAAAAAAGCCGATGCAGCGGCTAAACTGAAAATAATAGATGATAACCTGGCCGCTTTGGCAAACTAATTGCAAGTAAGAATGCGATCTTAAATAATTATTAATGCTTGGTCATTTTATTCTTGCGTTGTATTTTTAAGCTTTATTTTATAATACAACTGTAACGCCCTGAAAATGAATAGAGATGTAGGTTTTTTTAACTTTTCTATAAATAAAATCCTAACAAAAGATCAGTCGATCCTTGATCAGGCACGTATCCGTTTATTATACTATGGTTTATGGCTGTCTATTATTACAGTTTTGACCTTGCTGGTCAACATATATCTTGAACGTAAATACATCCTTAGTTTTAGTACGGCTATATTACTTTTTAGTCTTATTATTTTATTTAAGTATTTAACTTTCAGGCCAAGGTGGGGTATTATATCACACATATTACTGTCGCTTGCCACCGTGATAAACCTGAGCAATGTGTTTATTACATTCCAAAATGTGAATATTGTAACTGCACAGGTTATATTTTTGGTAATAGTGTTTAGCTTTTACATGCTTGGGCAAGCCAGTGGGCTGTTCTATTCGCTATTAAATTTAATACCGGTACTTATTTTTTTAGTGCTCGAATATGACAATAACTATAATATCGGGTTGAAACCAAAAGTGATGGACGAATCAACGACGATCATCCTGGAGTTCGCCAATTTTATATTGATAATATTTATACATAGCCATTTTTACACCGCATTTATCAAGAGCATAATACAATTAAGAGAAACGGCCGAGGCGCGGGGAAAGTTGAATATTGAATTTGAAAAAGCAATAGAAAAAGCCGAAAAGTCATCCCAGGCCAAATCTGAGTTTCTTTCGACTATGTCTCATGAGATACGGACGCCGCTCAATGCGGTCATAGGGATGGGCAATTTGCTGATGATGGGTAACCCAAGACCTGACCAGAGAGAAAACCTTGATATATTGAAATTTTCGGCTAACAATCTTTTGGCAATTGTAAATGATGTGCTTGATTTTAATAAGATCGAATCGGGCAAAGTGGTATTTGAAAATATAAGGTTCAACCTTGTTGAATTAATGCAAAATATTTGCGGTGGCCAGATTTTAAAAGCCGAAGAGAAAGGGCTTGAATTTAAACTGGATATAGATGAAAGTTTAAAAAGTAAGATTGTTTATGGTGACCCAACACGTTTAACCCAGGTTATTTTTAACCTGATCAGTAATGCGATAAAATTTACTCACCAGGGAAATGTGTGGGTAAAGGTTACCTGCCTTGAAGACCGGCATAATACAGTCACTGTCGATTTTTCTATAAAAGACACTGGCATCGGG
>JANYAB010000475.1 GCA_025355225.1 Bacteroidota bacterium | reverse complement strand
AGTAACATCAGACGCAAAATTCTTCCCATCGAAATAATCCAAATTGTTTAATACCTTATCAAGGGTCAGTCCGGGCTGTGTTCCAATATATTTCTCAATGCTGGTAATGGGCCAATCCACTTCGTCAACCAGGTTGCGGATATCACATAATATAGGATTTTGAGAAGAGCAAAGGTTTATACGTTTATCAAGCCCTGCTGTTGTAATGGCTAAATAACCTCCCATACTTCCTCCGGACGCTAAAATATTATCATGCCGCAAATTGGGTTGGGCGCAAATAAAGTCCACACATCTTACGCAATCCATTATCACGCCGCGCATTACATACTTCTCTTTATTTTCAATATGGTAAAATATAAATTCATCCCTGCGGGTATTGATAGGACCGCGACTATTACCCTGTCCCCGTGTGTTTAAGGTAATAATGGCCAGGTCATCATCCAAACCCACTATCGGATCCAGATCCACCTGGTAACCCGGTAAGCCAAGCAGCACCGAAAATTTCCTGTTCTTGTTTTTTGTTTTGGGAACCGTCATCCAGCCGCGAATGGTCATATTATCCAGCGACTGCATCTCTATCAAATACACATCGCGATTTTCAGTATTCATTTTCGGCATCGCGGTTATCCTAAAATCGGGCTTTACTTTTGCCAGATCATCCTTTGCTTTCTGCCAGAATTGGTCGAAATCGGTAGGTCTTGGGTATGCCGACCTGATATCCTGCGGCTGTATGCCAAATGCGCTACGTGTGGTGTCATCATAATCGGAAACATTGATCATGAAGTTGATCTTGTAAAAACCCGCCTTTAAACTGGGGATGCGGAAATCATAATCCTCTGAACTATTTCTCCCAATCTTTACTTTAACAGTTTTAGCGAACAACTTAGTACCATTTTCTGTCATCACCAGGTAGCTTAAACTACCTGCCTGATCGGCATCAAGTGTATTTTTTACCGAGTAAGTAAAATATGCGGATTCGCTGAAGATGGCATCCTTATCATGGGCGATCAAAACAGTGCTTACTTCACCTTCTGCCCCTACAGCTTTTAAACGACTAAAATATTTGTTATCTCCAGCAAAAACTTTTATAAAACTGGCCGCTGCCATTATGCAGCAAACTACAATCAAAACTTTACCTGGAATTTTCACTGTGTAATGTTTAGTTTAAAGAAAGTATTTAAAGGTACAGTATAATGCATTTAAGTTGTTTGTTTCCTGATCAAAAAATTTGATTTGCGTATAAAGTGGTTTAAAGGTTCCTCGATAAACTTAAATAAAAATATAGATATCGCATTCAACAGGATAAAAGCATAAAGAAGATTTAAGCTATCGTACTCAAAAGGTGAATGCCAATCCACGCCCCATTTATCATATATGGAAAAAGTCTGGTCGTTAAGCCAGTTAAATGACAGGCGCAGCAAAAAGTACATATATCCCAGGTGTATGAGGTAAAATATATAAGAACTTTTTCCAAGCAATTCAACAAATTTATTAGCCAGTATTTTCTTTAAAAAACTGGTTTCGGTAATCAGCCCGTAAAAAAACATTGCGATGGATATAGCCAGCAAATAGTTATTGGTAACGATGCCAAACGGGTTATGCAGTCCGGCCGACCATCCTGGCGGAATAGCCAATTGGGACATGATCCATATGCAAAAGAAGATGAGGAAAAACCCGATATAGGTATATTTTATTCCATTGGTGCGTTCCAACCCGTTCCTTCGAATAAATAGAGCCAGTTGTATGCCCACAAAGAACTCAAAGCAACGGCCGAAATAAGTATAAAGCATCATAAAAGTAAAATTGCCAAAGAAACCGTACCAGTTTACGTTGCGGAAAATAAGTACCATTAAAAACCCGAAACCTGTAATAGCAAGCGCTTGCAAATAAAATTTGTTGTACTTTTTGGCGATGAAAAACACAATTGGGGCCGAAAAATAGAAGCACTCCTCCACGGTGAGCGACCAGCCCTGAGCAATGCCTGTAAAATTAAGATTGTAAAAAAAACCGCGCACGAAAGTAATGTGCATAAAGAATAACCCGATGGCGCTTGAGAAGCCGTTGGTTATTATGGGATCCCGTGTAAAATAGTAGTAAACAAACGCCCCCAACGTCAATAAAAAATACATAGGGTAAATGCGTGCCACCCTATTTTTAAGGTATTGTTTAAACCAGTTGGATGTTAATTGAAAACTATCAAAATAGCGGAACGCTATAAGGAAGCCCGATAGCACAAAGAAAATAGTTACCCCTATATGAAACTCAAGGAAAAAACGTCTCACAAAGTGAGGGAAACTAGCATCAAAAATATAGGCGTAGTGTGAAATGAAAACTAAATAGGCGGCTAAAGCACGTACGCCTGTTAGCGCCGGGATATAATTTTGCAGGGCTCTTTTCGACAAAACTTCTTTTATTGATTTTTACGCTAATTTTATTGCAATGTTTGCAATATTGGCGGATAAAGCAATATTAATGAATTTGTGCGACTTGTTTTAAAGGCCGTGCGTATTAATTGAAAAGGGAGCATAAACCTAAAAATCATTTTGAACCCGGTACGTACAGTAGACAGGTTCAAAATGATTTTCATGTCTATTATTTCTTTTTTGCTTTTTTGGGAGTGGCTGACTCTCCTTCAGATTTCAATGTTTCTGGTTTTTCCTTAGCTGATTTAACTGCCTTGGCCGCTTTAATGGGTTTGTCCGTAATGGCATCTTCTAACTTCTCAACTGGTTCAGGCTCTTCAACCGCCTCGTCTGCCGGGGTTTCAACCGGCACAACTTCGTCGAATAAAGGCATATCTTTCAGGATATGATACCAGGAAACTATTTTTTTCATGTCCGAAGCATACACTTTCTCCTCATCGTGGCCTGGCGCCACTTCCCTGAAAAATTCCCGGAATAGTTTTCCGTCCGCTTTAACATCCGGAACGCTTTTGGCAACCTTGAAACGCTCTAAAACGTCTGTTAACCTAATATCTTCGTCATCTCCAAAAATTGTTATTTCATCCAATGCCGCAATTTTTGCGGTCGATAGGTTAGCGATCAGTTTTGTTTTTTGTGCATCAAGACTTTCTAAAATAAATCCTGTTTTGTTTTGTGCAAGCGCCTTCCACAAACCCGGTTTTCCTGATACAGATACTATTCCGCGTAAATTCATGTTGTATGTTGTATGGTTGATTAAGTTGATTGAGTGAGCGGTGAATAAGTTAAAACCTAATTAACCACTCTCTTATTCAACTACTCACTAATCCTCTATCACTTCTATCCCTAAAATTTTATCGCCCTGACGAATATTATCAACAACGTCAACATTTTCAATTACTTTACCAAACACGGTATGATTTCTGTCTAAATGCGCGGTATTGGCACGGCTGTGACAGATAAAAAACTGTGAACCGCCTGTGTTACGTCCGGCATGTGCCATTGACAATACACCGCGATCATGGTATTGGTTGTCTCCTGTTAATTCACAGTCGATCTTATAACCAGGGCCACCAGCTCCGGTACCTGTTGGGTCGCCGCCCTGTATCATGAAATTAGGTATTACCCTATGAAAAGTTACATTATTGTAAAACCCTGACGTAGCCAGCTTTTTAAAGTTAGCTACAGTATTCGGAGCGTCTTTATCGAAGAACTCGACAGTCATGTCGCCCTTTTCAGTTTTAATTATTGCTTTGCTCATTTTTAATATATAATATGGGAGTGCAAAGGTAATAAAAAAGGGTAAAGGTAAAAGGAGAAAGGGAAAAGGTGAAAATAGCATCCATTGGAAAACTATCTATTTTGCCAAAAGCTCATTATTTAAAACTTCAAGAATCTTTCCCGTCCCCATTATTTTAGAGCCTTCTCTAAAATCAAAAGCAAGTCCGCTACTTAACTTGTTTTTAAAGAATTCTACAGAAAGAATTGTTATTTCGGCCGTAACTGTGTCACCAGGGTTAACTACCTCCCGATTCAGAAACTTTTGCTGCCCACTGGTTTGAATTTTGCTAAATTCAAATTTAACCTGAGGTCGGTAGCCCGAAAAGGCAGGTTTTTTTCTTCCACCCTGATCGATGGTCAGATAATGTAATTCAGCTATAAAATCAGGTTGCCTATTCACAAGTTCGAAGGTAATGAATTGATTAGATACAACCACTTTCTTAAACTCGGTTTTACAAACAATAATAGCTTCCACAATTATTCGTTATTTTTGGAAATGACGCGCCAAAAAATAAATCTGTCTGCTTTCTGCTTTCTGCTTTTAGCTTTCACCCTTTTGCCTATAATAACCAGGGCTGCTTCTATATTAATACCCATGGATGAGGAGCAAAAAGATCATCTGAAATCATACGGTATCGCCTTCTGGACCTTAAAGAACGGAGAAGAGGTGGACTGGCTATTGAACTACCGTGGCGGCAGTTTTATGATGAAGTATAGCAAAGCTGTTGAGGATGAGTGCAAAATACGCGGCGTAAGTTACGAGGTGCTGGCGAATGCTAAAGTAAATCAGATCATTACCGAAGTGAGCGATCCATCTGTAAATATGGACCTGGTGAAACTGGAAAAAGCGCCGAAAATGGCTGTTTATTCACCCAAAAACAAATTACCCTGGGATGATGCGGTGACACTGGTATTAAAATATGCCGAAATACCCTACGATGTAGTGTACGACGAGGAAGTAATACGCGGCGACCTGCCCAAATACGATTGGCTTCACTTGCACCATGAAGATTTTACGGGCCAATACAGCAAATTCTATGGCTCTTTCAGATATGCCCAGTGGTATAACGACGATGTGAAATTTCAGGAAGCAACAGCGCATAAGCTGGGTTTCAAAAAGGTATCTCAAATGAAACTGGCGGTTGCGCAGCACATCCGCGACTTTTGCTCGGGCGGAGGCTTTCTGTTTGCCATGTGCTCAGGAACGGATACATTCGACATCGCGCTGGCATCGGCCAATACTGATATCTGCGAGAGCATGTTTGATGGTGATGCCGCCGATCCGGATGCACAAACGAAATTAGATTTCAGCCAGACTTTCGCCTTCCAGAATTTTACGCTGGATATGAACCCCATGTCGCACCAGTTTAGCAATATTGACGTAACCACCACCAGGCAGGTCGACAGATCGAGGGATTTCTTCACTTTGTTTGATTTTTCGGCAAAATGGGATGTTGTACCCAGCATGCTTACGCAAAATCATGATAAGGTTATCAAGGGCTTTATGGGGCTGACTACCGCTTTCAATGAAAAAATGCTCAAACCTGGAATAACCATTATGGGCGAAATGAAGACCGCAAATGAGGCGCGTTATATCCATGGTGAATATGGCAAAGGCCAATGGACATTTTATGGCGGGCACGACCCGGAGGATTACCAGCACGTAGTAGGCGACCCGCCAACTGATCTTAAACTGCATCCCAATTCCCCCGGTTACCGGCTAATTTTGAATAACGTACTATTCCCGGCTGCCCGAAAGAAAAAACAAAAAACCTGAGTTGTGAGACTCTCTGAAAATCAAAACCATGTTCAGTCGCGTTGTCCTGAAAGGGCAACCGAAAATCCGAAAACCAAATTAT
>JANYAB010000473.1 GCA_025355225.1 Bacteroidota bacterium | reverse complement strand
TAAACTTAAAAAATAAAACAGCTTTAGTAACAGGAGCTTCAAAAGGAATCGGTGCAAGTATTGCAACAACTCTTGCAGCAGAAGGATGTAATCTCATACTTATAGCTCGTTCAAAAGACGATTTAGAAGAATTAAAAACCACAATCGTTGCTAAATACAAAATTGAATGCACCTATCTTGCCTTGGATTTATCTGCAAAAGAGGATATTCTCGATTTGCAGAAAAAAATTAAGACGGTAGATATTTTGATTAATAACGCAGGAGCAATTCCGGGAGGAAATATGCTCGACTTAAACCTAGATACTTGGAAAAATAGTTGGGATTTGAAAGTTTGGGGTTACATTACTTTGACCAAAGTTTTTTATGAAAAAATGAAAGTTTTTGGTAATGGTGTTATCATTAATATCATCGGATTTGCAGGAGAAAAATTCAATGCAGACTATATAGCGGGAACATCTGCAAACGCATCATTAATTGCATTTACCAAAGCTGTTGGCAGTAATAGTTTAAACGATGGCATTCGTGTGTTAGGTGTAAATCCGGGTGCAATTGCTACCGAGAGAATTAAAAAATTAGATACTTATAAAGATTTGAATAACGACCAAAATGCAAATAAGGCAAACAGATTAGGTACGGTAAATGAAATTGCTGATGCTGTTGTTTTCCTTGCTTCAGAACGAGCTTCGTACATTTCTGGTACAGTAATTAATGTTGATGGAGGTCTTATTTCGAGGAACTAGAAATAAAATATTAAAGAACTTCTGCTAATAACTTAGCTTTCGTTTTGTAAATGAAAGCCTGTTGAACGGAAGCTTTGGCAGCTTTCTCCAATATTGGTTCTCTTACGGAGCTTTTGATTTGAGAATTGAAAATTATAAAGCAGTTTTTTAGTATGACTGCTTTTTTTGTGACATTTTTGAACTGGTTTACTGTTTTCTAAACGTTTTTTTCCTTAGAACAGTGCATAACATAATCGAACCTCGACAAATCAATCGCCTTTTATTAACCCTGTTTCCAAAGGAATAATTTTAGAAAAATAGAAAAAACTGCTTTAATATTTTTTAAGAGGTCATGTAAATGGGAAGCCATACTTACCTTTTTAGTCCCGAAAAGTGATATTTCTATCACCTTTATTTCTTGGCGACCTATTAATTATGGGTTAACTTTGTACTATCAAAATTATTAACTCTGGAAACAAAAGAAATAGCAACATCAGTTAATTTAAAAATTTTAAAACAAAATTCATGAGCAATTCAGAACAAACCAAGAAAATAGCCGATGTAATTATTGGTTTAGAAAAAGCAGCATTAGACAGATGGTATAAGGGTGATCCTGATGGTTATCTAGAAATATATGATGAGGAAGATTTATCCTATTTTGATCCTCCTAAAGACAAAAGGTTGGATGGGTATTCAAATGTGAAAGCTTTTTATGATAGTATTAAAGGGTTGGTGCACTCAGAAAAGTATGAAATTTTGAATCCTTTAGTTCAGGTTCTAACTGATACCAGTGCTACTTTAAGCTATAATCTTGTTGCGTATGTAGGAAACGATATTAACAATTGGAACCTTTCCTCGGTGTTCAAATTGAATAAAAACAATCAATGGAAAATAATTCATACTCACTGGTCATTTGTTCGTCCAATGGATATATCTTTTGAAAAAAATAAAGATATAATTTAATATTGTCGCCTCAAATTCTAAAACAATTAGTTTGAAAATGTATCAAACTAATTGTTTTTTTACTAAATCTTTGAAGCCAAAAAAACACTTTGAATATACCCTGATGGAAAAAGAGTAATCCTGAAACTATTGAAGAACTTAGAGAAAACAAAGATTTTTAAAAACCACTTAACCTGAGTTGGAACATTGGATTAGTGTTAGCTTAGATGGTAATGTTCCTGAGGGGATGGTATAGGGTTTTGTTGAAAAATCTTATAATTTAGTTGCAACAGGTGCATTAAAGGGAAATAAATCAGGATATAATGAATTATGTCGGTTATTTGGAATTTATGGCACGGATGCATTAAAATTAGTGAAGGGTGTAAAAATTGTTACGTTTTCCGGCGCGATTCTTTATACGGGATTGACAGCAAGAACATATACAAGACCCAAAATTTTGATTTGCCTTTAAAACGAAAAAGAGACGGAAGCTACAAAATAGTCCCTGGTGAACATGTATGGACCTGCTTCACTTCTGATTTCTTTATAGAAGAAGCAGACGAATGGCGTGATGATGCCTGGAAAATAATAAGTCAACGTAAAGACCTCACTTTTTCAATCGCCACTAAAAGGATAGACAGGGTGCAACAATGCCTGCCTGTCGATTGGAATTTAGGTTATGATAACGTCAGGATTCTCTGCTCGGTTGAAAACCAGAAGCAGGCCGAGTTTCGGCTTCCTGCCTTTAAAGAACTTCCATTTAAGCAAAAGTCAATCATCTGTGAACCCCTTATCGGGCCTATAGATCTCTCGCAACATTTAAAAGGGGAATGGATTGATAAGGTGATCGTTGGTGGGGAATCCGGAGATAATGCCCGTGTGTGTAATTATGATTGGGTAATGGAGATTAGAAACGCCTGCGTTCAGAACAATGTTTCTTTCATTTTTAAGCAGACTGGAACCTTGTTTGAAAGGGATGGCAGAAATTACAAAATTGAGCGGAAACTTCAATCTTGGCAGGCTCGAAAAGCTGCGATAAATTTCGACCCATAAACGTTTCTGGCATATTCTCTCCTTAATCTATCGACCAGCCTTTCAATGTCATCCCAGATATTCCTATTCCATTATCTGTTAAATGCACCAGTGCATTTTGCACTGGTGCGCAAGTATTACCATGATAAGATCTCACCTGATTGAGAAAAAGTACCTGATGGGCCATTTTCGTCAATTAGCGCTAATTGAACCCCTGTTTTTGCACCTTCTTCCGGCGTTAGCGGAGCCTGATCTGATCCAATAGATGTTTTTACCCAACCCGGATTAGCTGCATTTACCTTGATTTTGGTGTCGCGCAGGGCGTTAGCTAAAAATACAGTAAATTGATTCAAGGCTGTTTTAGAAGCGCTGTATGCATAAGGTTTTAATGCATATAGCCAATGGCTTTCGTCGAGATGAACACCAAAGGAACCCGATACGCTGCTGATATTTACGATACGTCCGGCTTCGCTTTTTTTGATTGCCGGCAATAAAGCCTGGGTAAGTTCCACCGTTCCAAAATAATTGATATCAAATGTATCACGAAGCGTTTGTAACGGAACCGTTTCGGTGTTGTTACCGAACCAATCACTATCTAAAAATACCGCGGCATTGTTAACCAGGATATCCAATACTCCATACTCGCTTTCAATGTAGTTTTTAACATTTTCTATATCAGCCGAATTACTGATATCCAGTTTTACGTAGGTTGCATCTAATGATAAAGCCCGTAATGCTTCTTCTGCTTTTTTTCCTTCGGTTTCATTTCTTGCCCCTAATAAAACCTTGATGTTATGTTGTGTAAGTTGTTTCGCTGTTTCAAAACCAATGCCTTTATTTGCTCCGGTTACTAATGCTATTTTTGTCATTTTACAAATTGTTTTAATTACAGAACAAAAGTAAAATGGATTACGCATAGCAAGCTAGCGTCAATAAAACCAATTCTTATGATAATCAAACTTTCAGCGTAGAAAGGAGAAAATCTAATCTGTTTTTAATTTCCGATAGTCTGATGGCGATACCTTGGTATGTTTCTTGAAAAATGAGTTGAAATGTGATGGCTCTTCAAACCCCAATGAATAAGCAATTTGGGCAATATTCCAATTGGTTAACTTCAATAGTATTTTGGCTTCCTGCTCAATCCTTGCGCTTATAATCTCACTGACTGTTCTTCCCTTTGATAGTTTTACCTGGCGGTTGAGGTAATTAGGGTGTAAAAACAGATGTTCTGCAAAATCGCTTGCAGTTTTTAATTTAACAAAATCCTGCGGAGCATCTATGGGAAATTGTGATTCTAATAACCTTATAAATGAGCAGGCTATCTCTTCAGTTGTGGTATTTTTTTTAATATATGAATTTACAGGATCGAGCTTTTGGGCATTAAAGATCAATTCGAGAAGATACGTGCGCTGCAAACTCACTTTATACGCGCTATTTGCTATATTTTCATCAAAAATTTTAGTATAAATTCCTATAAATTGTTTCGCCTGCTCATCGGTTAAGGAATAAATATTTTGCTGGCCTGGTTTATATATCGGGAATTCCAGTAAACGGTAACCGCTGTTATTTTTTGTAATAAAATCTTCTTTAAATACACAGCTTATTCCCGCAGTTGCACCTTTTGGATGGATACCGAAAGGAATTTTTGAACTGGTTAAAATCATCGTATCGCCTTCGATATCAATGCTCTTTTCTTCAAATTCAAGGCTGTAATTTCCATGCAATAAAGTAACAGTATAAAAGGTTTTTCGGGTGTAATCAAAAGGAAATAAGCCTTTATGCTCCGCCATTCTACCCAGATCCAGTACATGAAAATTGTCTCCATCATTTTGACTTGGATCAGAAATTGAGGCCTGAATATTTTCGTCGGTGGAAGCAGTAATATCAGATGTTCTCATATACTAATTTAGCTAAATTAGTTTGAACAGAGATATTTATATTTTAAGTGCATATTTACCTCAAAGAATTGAATATAAAGTCCGTATAAGATTAGGAATGCTTATGCAAGAGCTTTCAGATTACGATCAATGGCTTTAGTATAGAAGCCGGTTCAGTCTTTATTAAAAATAGGTCTTGACTGCGAACCTGAACTGATCGATGAATATATCCTTGAAAACGCTGATATTATTTTGTTCGTAAAAGATCAACATAGCCTTTTTATATTCCACAGCATCAATTGTCCGGAAGGAAATCGGGCAATATTGGTTTGCGATCAGGATCGCATTGCTGACGATACGTGCCGTCCTTTTGTTACCGTCGTTGAATGCCTGAATATAAGAAAGCAGCACTAATGCCAGCAAGGATTTTTCAAATACGTTCTCCTTCCGGTTGATCAGACGGCACATGTCCTCAAGTGCTTCCCTGATCTGGTGTTCATTATCCAGTGGTTTATAGTTCGTTCCCGAAATACCCACGCGCCGCTGCCGAATGTTACGTTCCACCTCAAGGCCCTTGATCAGAATACTATGGACATCTTCAATTCGTGCAATCGTTAACGGGATCACGTAATCTGGATTCTCAATGATAAAGTTGAGCGCTTCCTTATGATTCAGCAACATCGTCGCATCGTCCTTTGGCTTACCTGCCGCGGTTTCCTTATCCTTTAGCAGCCGCTCGGTTTCCAGCAACGAATAGGTATTGCCTTCGATCTGCGATGATTTCCAGCTCAGGTCGATAGCCAGCCGCTCCATTTCCTTATTATAGGCAGCGGTGGTCATATGGGAAATATTATCGCGGAATTCCTCCTGTAATTGCTGTAAAGTATTTGCTTCTTCCGGGGTGAATAGGTCGACATTACGCAACACATCGGTTATCAGCCCGAAATTGAAACCGTCCTGAATTTCGCGTTCGTCAATTTCTTTGTCGAAATAGGTATCTATATCAATACGTCCAAACAATTGGTTTAACGGGCTGATCCGGTAACGGGTAGCCCGTGTCTGGCCTTCGGCTAATAACTGGCCGGTTTTGACCAACTCTGCGATTGCCCTTTTGGTTGTTGCAAAAGAACCTTTTCCGGCAGCTTCATGTATCGCTACAGATGAACTGGCAGGGTGTTCTTTTATGAATTTAAGGATGTCATCATCTACTCTTGCCATAATTACAGCTCATTATGTATTTAGTTATGGCTCAAATTTAACGAAAAATGAGCTGTAATTTCAAATAAAATGATCTGTAATGAAATTACGGATCACTTTAAGTCTATTTACGGATCAAAAAATATGCTTTTTTAAGCCGTAATTCATGCTATCATGATCCGTAATGAATTTGCCTCATTACGGAAGTGCTTTACGGCCTGAATTCATTGGAATGGCTTGTGCAACAGAAAATTTAAGGTATGGATAGTGACGAGCAGTATGATTCGAATAATCCCGCTTTTTTTATTGATAACTGCCCTTACTTTATTACAAAGCAAGGGTAAAACTGGGTTTATTCTGTTGCAATTATAGCTGGATCATAATCTATTCAAAAAGCCCTTAAATTTTGCGAATAATTCATCAAAATCAGGTTGCCCCTAGA
>JANYAB010000450.1 GCA_025355225.1 Bacteroidota bacterium | reverse complement strand
CCCGATGCCGAGATTATTTGTCGTTTTGCACGCAAAATGGGCTACAAAGGATTTGACTTTGAAAACGCAGCTGCTATATACGCCGAGCACGTAAAGCTAACTGCAAAAACCAATATTGACATCAGTGGGTTGAATTATGGTATACTAAAGGAGCAAAAGTCAGTTCAATGGCCCTTCAAAAAGAAAGGTTCTTTAAAAGGAAGCCCGCGTTTATTTACCGACAGGCAGTTTTATACAGCTTCGAAAAAAGCCGTCATTCATGCCGTTCCCGATGCTTTGAACAGCGAAAAATCTGACGCTGATTTCCCCATTATTCTTACCACAGGCCGCATTCGCGATCAATGGCATACAATGAGTAAAACCGGAAAGGTGAATAAGCTTAACCAGCATATCAAACAGGCTTTTTTGGAGATCAATCCCGCTGATGCTGCTGACTTGCAGATAAAAGACGGTGACATTACTGTTGTAACTTCACGCAGGGGAGAAGTGCGGGTTAAAGCAAAAATATCGGCTGAAATAAAACAAGGTGTTGTATTTATGCCGATGCATTGGGGCAAAATATTGGATAGTGACCTTAACCGGGTTAATAATATTACAAATGACATAGTTGATCCAATATCCAAAGAACCAGATTTTAAATACTGCGCGGTAAAAGTTCAGAAGTATGAAAAGCCTTTTCAGCGTATTGTGGTAATTGGAGCAGGGGCCGGTGCTTACGGTTTTGTGAAGTCGTATCGGGCGATTAACCAGGATGATGAGATCACCATTTTTAGTAAGGAGAATTTTCCATTTTACAACCGGGTAATGCTGCCCGATTACATCAGTGGCGAGCAGAAGTGGGAACAACTGGTAAAAATGAAGGACGAGGATGAACCTGCCTTTAATATTCGTTTATTAAGGGGTGTAAGTATTGAAAAAATCGATCGGGTAAACAAACAGGTTATCGATTCCCGCGGAATAAAAACCCCTTACGATGTTTTATTAGTTGCAACCGGCAGCAGAGCCGCCGTGCCAAAAAACGTCCCCTCGTTGCCAGGGATATTTACCATGCGCAATCGCAACGATGCAGATAGCTTTAAAAAGCATTTACCAGATAATGGTCATGTAGTGATTGTGGGTGGTGGCTTATTAGGTTTGGAGATGGCCGCCTCCTTACGGGAGATGGGCGTCAAGGTCACCATCGTTCAGCGTATCTCTCGTTTTTTGAACCGTCAGTTGGATGCATTGGGCAGCCAGTTGCTCCACGAAGAAATGGTTGACCAGGGTTGTGATATTTATTATGATGACGAAGTACAGTTGTATTATGGCCGTTCAAAACTAACCGGTATCGGATTAAAAAGCGGCCGCAAGATCAACTGTGATGCCATGATCCTGGCCATAGGGACTACACCAAATCTGGAGATAGCCAAAGAGTGCGGACTGGAGTGCCGTCGCGGAGTCACTGTAAATGAACGCTTGCAAACAAGCGACCCGGACATCTATGCTATCGGCGAGATTGCGGAATTTGATGGCACCTTATATGGTATAACAGCTGCCGCAGAGCAACAGGCAGAGGTGGTTGCCGGTTACATGAATGGCGATATAGCCAGTTATTATACAGGCAGCTTGTTTATGAATATTATAAAAATTCACGGTTTTGATCTGTGCAGTATAGGTTTACCAGAGTGCCCGGATGATAAAGACTATGAAGAGATCGTATTTATTGATAAAGCAAAACGATATTATAAAAAATGTATAGTGCACCAGGACAGGCTGGTTGGCGCGATACTAATAGGTGACAAAACTGAATTTTTGGAGTTTAGGGATCTCATCGCAAACAAAACCGAATTAAGCGAAAAAAGGCTGCAGTTATTGCGTAGCGGCAATAAAGCGGACCCAGTACTTGGTAAATTGGTTTGCAGCTGCAATAATGTGGGCAGCGAAAATATAACAAAAAGGATAGGGGAGGATTGTAACACCCTAAAAGATATCTGCAGTATCACCGGCGCGGGTACGGGTTGTGGCTCGTGCAGACCGGAGGTAAAGCGGTTACTTGACGAGGTTTTGGAAAGTATGGCTCTTGTTAAAGCTGTTTAGGTGATAAGGATTAATTAGAAATGGAACATATTGTCAAAATAAACTTTCCGGGTGGTTTTATTTCGGCTGGTGATTTATATGAAATATTGCTGATCGCCGAAAATGCAGGCGCTAACCATATCCGTTTTGGCAATCGCCAACAGTTGTACTTCAGTATCCTGGAGCATTGTTTGGAGGATCTTAAAATGGACATGCTAAGTGCAGAAATCAATTATGAAATTGATAATGATGAACATCCAAATATTATCAGTTCATACGTCGCCGATACCATATTTAACCAGGAAGGCTGGCTCCGGGAGGGTGTTTATAAAGATATCCTGGACAAGTTTGATTATCAGCCAAGGTTAAAGATCAATATCGTTGACAATCAGCAAACTTTCGTTCCGTTTTTTAGCGGGAATATCAATTTTATAGCCTCGGGTACTAATAATTACTGGTACATGTATATCCGCTTTCCCAAAACGGGAAGGCAATGCTGTTTCCATTCGCTTGTTTATTCAGACGATATACCGTCAATTGCCAAAACCGTTGAAGAGATTATCCTGGCCAATAAGGACCTTTTTTACGATCAAAAAAAAGTAGACGAAAAATTGTTTTTCAAAATACTTTTAGCCAAAACTGCTACCGCTATTCAGCCTATCGCAGATCAGCTAAAACTCCCTGCTTTTTACCTGCCTTATTACGAAGGATTCAATAAATACAACAATAAATACTGGCTGGGAATCTACCGGCGCGACGAACTTTTTTCAATCGGATTTTTAAAGGATATATGTTTGTTGTGCCTTAAAAAACGGATAGGTCAGCTATACACCACCCCCTGGAAATCAATTATCATAAAGGGTATCGATCCTGAGGACAGGTATGAATGGGGTTTAATATTGAGTAAGTACCACCTCAATATCCGGCATGCCGCAAACGAATTAAATTGGCAAATAGAAGATCTTTGTGATGAAGCGTTGGAGCTAAAAAAACAACTCGTGCGCGAATTCGAAGAAGCCGACCTGCGTACCTATCAGCTTTGTTTTGCCATAAAGACCCAACCGAAAACAGGTTTGCCGGGATCTGTCATTATTAAAAAAAATAAACAAGGCTCGTTTGATCTGCTGCACACCAGGGATTTTAACCCAAATTCAAAGGACTATGTTAGTTATTTGAAGCAAATAAAAACAGCTGATTTAAGCGCCTGCCTGGCAGCGCTTTGCAATGATTTTTACGATGCCCAAAGCAATACCTTGGAGGCGCTAACTAATCCTATCTCCGAAGAGCCCAGTTTAAAGCAGGAAAAAATAGCGTTCTACCAATGTGGCCATTGTTTAACAAGATATGATAAACAGTATGGTGATAGCGTAAATGATATTGAAAAAGAAGTTGAATTTGAAAGCATCACCGACTATAAATGCCCGGTATGCGAAGCGCCCAAGAGCGAGTTTAGTTTGGTTGAGTTGAATGGCGGACAGGTCTAAGTTAAAACGCCGACTTATCGTGGTTACCCGGAAACTTAGAGTTTTTGCATGCACCAGGTGGTCATACATCTCAAATTTTGCACATTGGTAGTTTTCAGCGGCTCGTGAAGTTGGC
>JANYAB010000446.1 GCA_025355225.1 Bacteroidota bacterium | reverse complement strand
TTTGAAAAAGGCGAAGTTCCGTTAATACTTGTATTGGATAGCATAACTGACGTGCGTAATATGGGTGCAATTGCCCGAACGGCCGAATGTGCAGGGGTACATGCCATTGTTATTCCGGCTAAAGGATCGGCGCAGATCAATGCTGACGCTATAAAAACATCGGCAGGGGCATTGTATAAAATACCGGTTTGCCGCCATGATAACTTTATGCAAACGATCAAGTTTTTGCAGGAATCGGGCCTGCAACTTGTGTGCTGCACCGAAAAGACCAAAGAAGATATCTATATACCAGATTATACACCACCAACAGCTATCATTATGGGTTCGGAGGAAGATGGCATACGCAATGAAATCATCCGTATAGCCGATCATTTAGCTAAGATACCCATGTTTGGTGAGATCGAATCTTTGAATGTTTCGGTATCGACAGGTGTCATTTTGTATGAAGCAATTCGCCAAAGAAGCCCCCAACCCCCTAAAGGGGGCTTCCAACCTCGTGCCCCCCTTTAGGGGTAGGGGGCTAAATATACTTCGCTCCGAACTTCTGCTTTACATCAGCCACTACCTGCTTAACATTCTGTTCCTTGTCGCGCGGGCATATTAGCAGTGTGTTGTTTGATTCAACCACGATAAAGTCATGCAGGCCCTGTAAAACAACAAGTTTTTCGCCAGGTACATTTACCATACAGTTAGACGAATCATACATGATCACTTTTTCGGAAGGTATAACAGCGTTACCTACATAATCTTTCTCTGCAAGCTGGTATATTGATGCCCATGTTCCCAGGTCAGACCAGCCGAATTCTGAAGGCAGAACATAAACATTATCCGCTTTTTCCATTATCCCATAATCTATGGAAATATTGGTACATTGCTGATAAGCTTTGTGGATATGGTTTTTTTCGTTCTCTGAGTTGTATACTGGTTTAGCTTCCGCAAATATCTCATTCATTTCGGGCAGGTACCGGCCAAAAGAGGTTAATATGGCTTTGGCCGACCAGATGAATATGCCGGCGTTCCATAGAAAATCCCCACTTTGAATAAATGTTTTTGCGATCTCAAGGCTCGGCTTTTCAGTAAAAGTTTTTACTTTATGAAAATCATGATTAATCACCTGGTTAGTAAACTGGATGTATCCATAACCCGTGTCAGGTCTCGATGGTTTTATTCCGAGTGTTACCAGGCATTCATTGCTTTCGGCCGTTTTCATTGATTTTTCAATGGTAGCAACAAAAGCCTCCTCGTCAAGTATTAAATGATCAGATGGAGCCACCACAATACAGGCGTTAGGGTTTATGCTTTCAATTTTATAACAGCCATAAGCTATACAAGGCGCTGTATTGCGCATTACTGGCTCAGTAAGTATTTGCTGATCTGCCATATCAGGCAATTGTGCTTTTACTAAGCCGGCGTAATTTTCATTGGTAACCACATATATATTTTCTTTTGGGCAAACTTTTAAAAACCTTTTGTAGGTATTTTGTATTAATGTTTTACCGGTACCCAATATATCTAAGAATTGTTTTGGATGGGATGTTCTGCTAATTGGCCAAAAGCGGCTTCCTACGCCGCCAGCCATGATAATAGCATAATAGTTTTTATTCATGTGTATTAGAGAATTTTATTGCTTTAAATTGTTGACAAAAATGGATAATATTCTGTAAATTATATATTAAATAAAATTACCTAAAGTGTGTATTTTTTTATTTGCGCTAAAAATGGTTAAATAAAATAAAATGTTCTCATTTAAAAATCATTTTTATATAAAATTTTAAACAAAACCCATCGTTTATTTAGAAAAATTTGTTATTTTGAACTTTTAAATATAATAATAGAATATATCCATAATGATTGAAACAAAAAGATCGCTTTTCGATAATCTCCAGAATTTTTTTGGGTTTGATAACTTCAAAGGGGAGCAGGAAGCGATTATAACTAATATTCTTGCCGGCAATGATACGTTTGTGATTATGCCTACCGGCGGGGGTAAATCCATGTGTTACCAGCTACCGGCACTAATGAGTGATGGGACGGCAATAGTGATCTCTCCGTTAATTGCGTTAATGAAAAACCAGGTCGATCAACTAAGAGCTTTCGGCGGGTCTGATAGTATTGCTCATTTTTTGAACTCATCGTTAAATAAGGCCGAGATTGGCCGCGTTA